>JBILCS010000025.1:0-21316 GCA_044353005.1 Sediminibacterium sp.
TAAAGAAACCTATCTATATTGGTACGAATTGATGCAATTAATACGTCAGTTTGAATCAAAATCAGAGGAAATGTATAAAATGGCGGGTAAAATCCGTGGTTTTTTTCACGTTTACAATGGCCAGGAAGCAATTGCTGCAGGTTGTATGACTGCCACCAATCATGAAGATCCATTTATCACCGGTTACCGCGACCACGGTTTAGCACTTGCTAAAGGGATGAGTCCCAATGCTGCGATGGCCGAATTATATGGTAAAGCAACAGGGTGTTCTAAGGGTAAAGGCGGTAGCATGCACCTTTTTGATAAAGCAAACTACTTTTTTGGTGGACATGGTATTGTAGGTGCTCAAATTGGTACAGGTGCTGGCTTGGCATTTGCAGAACAATATAGAGGGTCTAAAAATGTGGTATTGTGTTTCTTTGGAGACGGAGCCGCAAGACAAGGTATGTTACACGAAGTATTCAACCTTGCCATGTTATGGAAATTACCTGTTGTATTTATCTGTGAAAACAATAACTACGCCATGGGTACTTCTATTGAAAGAACAAGTAATGTCATTGATATTTATAAATTAGCGGACGCCTATGAAATGCCTTCTGATAAATTAGATGGTATGACACCAGAAGTGGTACATGAAGGTGTGGCAAGAGCAGTTAAGCGTGCAAGAGATGGCGAAGGCCCTACTTTATTAGAAATGAAAACCTATCGTTACAGAGGTCACTCTGTTTCGGATCCACAAAAATATAGATCTAAGGATGAGGTAGAAGAATACAAAGATCAAGATCCAATTATCAAAGTTAGAAAGACCATTCTAGACAATAATTTTGCAACAGAAGCAACACTACAAGAGATTGACGAAAAAATCAATGGTATTGTGGAAGCATCTGTAAAATTTGCTGAGGACAGTCCTTGGCCAGATGATAGCGAAGTATTGAAGGATGTGTATATTGATCAAAATTATCCATTTATTGTAGACTAATTATTTTAATAAACCTATATGAGCGAAGTACAACAAGAACAAGCACCAGTTGCTTTAAAGAACAAACAACTAATCATCTATTTATTTGCTGGAGCAATCATTGCTGTTGCAGGTTTTTTTGGTTACACAGAATTATATCAAAAACCTTTAGAAGCAAAAGCGGCAGATGCAATGTATGTTGCAGAAAAATATTTTGCCAATGATTCTTCTGAGTTGGTATTAAAAGGTGATGGCACAAGTAAAGGTGTTTTATACATCATTAAAGAATTTGGTGGTACTAAAGCAGCTAATCTTGCAAATTATTATGCAGGTATGAGCTACTACAGATTGAAGGATTACAATAAGGCCATTGAATACTTAAAAGATTTTTCTTCAAATGCAAAACAAGTACAAGCTGTTGCCTATGGTTCAATTGGGGATGCTTATTCTGAATTAAAGAAAAATGATGAAGCTATAGAATACTATAAAAAAGCTGGAACACATTTTCCAGAAGATGAAGCCATTTCATCTGAATATTTATTCCGTGCTGCTTCATTCTTAGAGTTAAATGGTAAAAACGATGCTGCTTTAGAAATCTATAAGCAAATCAAGCAAGATTATCCAAAGTCTGAGAAAGGATTTAGTATTGATAAATATATCTCCAGACTTCAAGTTCAACCTTAATTTAGTTGATCAAAATATTAAAAAGGCATTCTTTCTTAAAAGGATGCCTTTTTATTTTATTGGAAAGAAATCCTTAATTTAGACTATGAAAGTTCAACTCTTTATACCCTGTTTTATAGATCAATTGTACCCTCAGGTTGCATTTAATACGGTTAAAATATTAGAAAAAGCTGGATGTACAGTGGCGTATAATACACAACAAACATGTTGTGGTCAACCAGCTTTCAATGCAGGATTTTGGGGTGAATCAAAAGATGTTTGCACAAAATTTGTGCAAGATTTTGATGGCGTAGATTATATAGTAAGTCCAAGTGCAAGTTGTGCTGGATTTATTAGAAATAATTATGGTAAACTTTTTGAAAACAATGCTTTTCAAAGTCCAGCTAAAAAAGTGTCATCACAAATTTTTGAATTATCTGAATTCTTAGTCAAGATTTTAGGTGTTACAGACTTAGGAGCTAGCTTCAATGGTAAAGTCACTTTCCACGATAGTTGCGCTGGATTAAGAGAGTGCAATATCAAAGCAGAACCAAGAACATTACTACAACAAGTAGAAGGACTTGAATTGATTGAAATGAATGATACCGAAACCTGCTGTGGATTTGGAGGAAGTTTTGCTGTAAAATATGATACCATTAGTGTTGCTATGGCAGATCAAAAAATTGACAATGCAATCGCCACAGATGCAGAATATATTATTAGCACAGATATGAGCTGCCTAATGCATTTAGATGGACGTATCAATCATAATGGACAACAAATTAAAGTTATTCACTTAGCGGATATACTTGCAAGCGGATATTAATTTTATGAGGTTTAAAATGAGTTCAATTCAACCTTTTTTATTTTATATTGTTAAACATTCATAATATATTTTCTTATGGCTTACTGGCTAATCAAATCGGAACCTTTTAAATATTCTTGGGATCAATTCAATAAAGACAAACGCACTTTTTGGGATGGCGTTAGAAATTATAGTGCAAGAAATAATTTAAGATCCATGAAAAAGGGGGATCTAGCATTTTGGTACCATAGCAACGAAGGCATGGAAATTGTTGGGATTGCAAAAGTGGTTAAGGAATCCTATCAAGATCCAACTACCGAAGAAACTGCATGGTTAGCAGTCGATTTTGCACCGCATAAAAAACTAAAACATCCAGTTAAATTAGCAGATGTAAAAGCCAATACCAATTTGAAGGCTATGGCATTAGTAAGATTAGGTAGACTATCAGTGCAACCCGTTACAGATGCAGAGTGGGAAGAAGTGATGAAAATGAGCTTAGGAAAATAATATCTTTAAAAGATCATTTACTGATCTTAGTTCTTAATGGAAAAAGGAATAGCCAATAAAGATGGCAATCACCACGCCTATTAAATCTGCAAATAATCCTGCCCAAACTGCATACCTTACTTTCTTGATACCTACACTGCCAAAATACAGGGCAATAATATAAAAAGTAGTATCCGCTGAACCCTGGAAGATGGAGGCTAATTTACCTACAAATGAATCTGGACCTTGTGTTTGAAAAATATCTAGCATCATTCCCCTAGCGCCACTCCCACTCAATGGTTTCATAATGGCAACAGGCAATGCACCAACAAAATCTGTATTCATTCCAGTAAGCTGTATTAAAAAACTAATCCCATTTAATACATAAATCATGGCACCACTATCTCTAAATACACGAATAGCAACTAACATGGCTACTAAATAGGGAATGATCTTCACAATCACCTCAAATCCGTTTTTTGCGCCTTCAATAAATGCATCAAATACGGATACTTTTTTATAAGCTCCTCCAAGTATAATAGCCACTACAATTCCAATTAAAATACTTGATCCTGCTATTTTAGAAAATAATTCTTTTTGAATAGGTGAAAGGCTATTTACAGCAAATAAGACTGTGCCCATCAGTAGTACCAATCCTGCTAACCAACTGATCAATACCCTATCCCATTTCAATTTTTGGTAAGTTCCAACTACAATGATGGATGCTAAAGTGGTCCCAATGGTTGCTAAAACACATGGGATAAAAATACTTGCTGCATCTTGTGAACCTGCTGCTAAACGATAAGAAATAATTGTCAATGGAATAATTGTGAGGCCACTTGTATGCAAGACTAAGAACATGATCTGCGCATTGGTGGCTTTTTCTTTCTCAGGATTTAAAGTTTGTAAGCTTTCCATTGCTTTTAAACCAAATGGCGTGGCGGCATTGTCTAAACCTAACATATTGGCGCTAAAATTCATCACCATTTGCCCCATGGCAGGATGATTCTGTGGCACTTCTGGGAATAAACGACATAAAAATGGATTCATCCATTTAGCAAGTTTTTGAATCGCTCCCGCTTTTTCAGCAATATTCATCAATCCTAAAAAGAAGACCATTGTACCTGCTAAAGGGAAAGCCACATCAATGACTGAAGATTTAGCGGAATCAAATAATCCATCTGCTAATAGCTTAAAAATCTCTGTATCTCCTAAAAAGATCAATTTAAAGAGCGCAACCACAAAAGCGATTACAAAAAATGCTATCCAGATGATATTCAATGCCATATCTAATTGTTTATGGTACTAATATAGCCCATTTTGCGATTAGATTTGTATTTTTGCAACCATAAAACAATCTAAAATAACATGGCTTTACAGGCAGGCATTGTAGGTTTACCAAACGTAGGCAAATCAACCTTATTTAACGCAGTGAGTAATAGTGCAAAAGCACAAGCAAGTAATTATCGTTTTTGTACCATCGAGCCAAATGTAGGCTTAGTAGATGTACCAGATATTCGTATAAGCCAACTAGCCGAATTGATTAATCCAACAAGAGTGGTTCCAACTCAATTAGAAATTGTCGACATTGCTGGTTTAGTGAAAGGCGCAAGTAAGGGCGAAGGATTGGGCAATAAATTTCTTGCTAATATTAGAGAAGTGAGTGCCATTATTCATGTGATACGTTGTTTCGAAGATGAAAATGTATTAAGAGAAGAAGGTAAAATCAATCCAATTGCTGATAAAGACATCATTGAAACAGAATTGCAATTAAAGGACTTAGATAGTGTAGAGAAAAAAATGCAACGTTCGGAGAAAATGGCCAAGACAGATCCTAAAGCTAAAGTAGAACTAGAAGTCTTACAAAAATGCAGAACCCATTTAGAAGCTGGGAAAAGTATCCGTTCTTTAGATTTATCCAAGGAGGATCATGCCGCCATTGCAGATATCTTTTTATTGACTGCTAAGCCAGTCATGTATGTAGCCAATGTTGATGAAGCATCCATGCATTCAGGCAATGCCTACTCTGATCAATTGGTGGCTATGGCAAAACAAGAAGGATCAGAAGTGATTGTGATGTGTAATAATATTGAGGCACAAATTTCTGAAATGGAAGATCCAGATGATAAGGCTTTATTTATGGAAGAATACCAAATGAAAGAGCCTGCATTGAATAGATTGATTCAAACTGCTTATAAATTATTGAAATTAGAAACATATTTTACAGCGGGTGTGCAAGAAGTTCGAGCTTGGACAATTGGTTCTGGTTGGAAAGCACCACAAGCAGCAAGTGTGATTCATACAGATTTTGAAAAAGGTTTCATCAAAGCCGAAGTCATTGCATTTGACGATTATATTAAATTCAAAAGTGAAGCTGCTTGTCGTGACAATGGTAAATTAAGAATAGAAGGAAAAGAATACATTGTAAAAGATGGAGATATAATGCATTTTAGATTTAATGTTTAATAAAACATGAAAAAGAACTTAATAGTATTGATTGGTTTATTTGCAATTGCTTGTAACGATACAAACAATGCTGATACTTCTAATTCTGATAATGAAAGTAAAGGGAATAATACGATCACTGCACCTATCGCATTGAATTATACAATACAAAAGGTTTACCCACACGATACAACTGCCTACACACAAGGTATAGAATGGCATGACAATAAATTGATAGAAGGCACTGGATTAAGAGGTAAAAGTGTTTTGTATCAAATGGACAGTCAACTTAAACCTATTGGTAAAAAAATCAAAGTAGAACAACCCTATTTTGGTGAAGGTATTACCGTCTTTGATGGTAAAATTTATCAATTAACTTGGGAAGAACATGCTGTTTTTATATATGATGCAACCACATTCAAAAAGATCAAAACACTCAACTGGCCATATGAAGGATGGGGTTTGACACATAACGATACTGCATTAATCGTCTCCACTGGCAGTAGTAATCTATATTTTGTAAATCCAACTGATTTTTCAATTCAAAAAACACTAGGCGTTTTTAATGAATATGGTTACCAAAGTATGCTCAATGAATTGGAATATGTAGATGGAAAGATCTTTGCTAATATTTATGGTCAAAACAATATCATTGTAATTGATCCAAATTCTGGAAAAATTACCAATACAATAGACTGTAGTAATTTATTAGCACAAGCAAAAGTGAATTACAATCCTTTAACCATTGATGCTGGTTTTGTTCTAAATGGGATTGCTTATAGGAAATCAACCGATACCTATTTTTTAACAGGGAAATGTTGGCCAGTTATTGTTGAAGTTAAATTGAACTAATTAATCTAATTACTCTAATTGTTACTTGAATTGGATTGCTTTTTAAATTCGTAAATGATACTACTCCCTTTTGAAGCTTCCTTCATGGCAAGTAGATTAGACAGCATCCCTATCATACCTGCTACTAGCATGCCTAATTTTCCAGATTGTTTGTATTTTTCACTCAATAAGCTTACATAAAAACTATCGTACCACATTGGCCTCATAGTTACAATTTCAAATCCCATTTCATTCAATAAAGTAGTCATTGATTTAGGTGAAAAATGGTATAAATGTCTTGGCAAATCATAAGCTGCCCAATATTTTTGATAGTATTTAGCATCAAAACTGGTATAGTTAGGTACAGCAATAATTAATCTACCATTGTATTTTAAACTTTTAAAACATTGTTGTAGATATGGTTTTAATGTATGCACATGCTCTAAAACATGCCACATGGTAATGACTTCATACTCATTCTCAGGTAAATCAAAAATGGCATCTGTAGATTTTAAATTCAATTTATGAATTTCTAATGCCTTCTCCCTTGTTATAGCGTCAGGTTCTAAACCTGTTACCTTCCAAGCTTTTTGCTGCATTGCATGCGCAAAAGCACCAGTTCCAGCTCCTATATCTAATAAATGACCCTTATGCCCTGTAAAGAGCGATTGAACCCATTTAGTTTTTTGTGCTAAGGTTTTAGTTCTAACAAAATGGTACATCTGATTCATCCATCCCTCTTTTACATCAGTATGTGAAATATATGCTTTGAATTTATAGTATTGTCCTATTTCATCTTGACTTGGAACAGGTGATGTAAATCGTAGACTACATTTTGGACAATGTACAATTGAAAAGGCTGCTTGCGTTAATGAAAAGTCTTGACTTTCTAATGCGATTTGCGTATTGGAATGATTGCAGACTGGACAATTCATACTTTTTATTTTAAAAAGATTGCAAGAATGGCGATGATGGCAATGATCAAAGGCAAAATCCACCATTGCTTTGATCTAGTATTGAAATTATTTTGGGATTGATCTTCTAATTGTACTTTTTCTAATTGAATAGTTTGAAAATAATGCACACTATCAAAATTAGACTTAAAGGTATAGGCTTCATTAGAAAAAGATAATTGACCTAAATTACCTAAATCTATCTTGTTAGATACTGCTAATTGATTGGTAAAAAATCCCGAATAATCTATAATGGCTTGTTCAATGGTACAATCTAAATGATCTGATAAATAAATATAAAATAACTTACTTGGTTTGGTAGTTGGTTCTCTCAAAGCATCAAAAATGATTTCATGTAGAGGTGGCTGAAATGCACCATTCGAATGAATAGAGTCTGTTTGGGTTAAATTTAATAAACCAATACCTGGCAAAACCAATTGACCATGAGCTAAAAAATATTTTTCTAAAATTGGTAGCATCATTATTGACTAAATTTATATTGTATTCCTGCAACAAATTGAACCCCTAATGAAGGATAATTAGCCCAACGTTGGTATTGTTGGTCTAACAAATTCTCCCCTTTACCCCAGAAAGTCCAATGATCTGAAATAGCATATTGCATTCCTGCATTGAGGACAAAGGTATTGTTTAATTGGTATGCATTCCCTAAACCTGCACTGGTTTTAGCACCAGTCCAAAACTGTCCAGAGGCATCGAATTGCATTTTTTTATTAAACAACCAATTAAACTGTGAATTGAGTTCAAAAGGCAATACGCCCCATGCCTGTGTATTTTCACGAATTAAATTAAATTGAATGTACTTAAAATGGTTCTTCCATAATAGTTTGTTACTAAATTGATACCTGAAATCACCATTTAATTCAATTGCAATCGCTCTTTTTTCAAATAATACATCAAATTTTAAACCTTCCTGAATTGGGGTATTTTTTAATTTAGTTTGATTGAAAAAAGGCAGTTCGCGGTAATCATTTAAAGCCATGTTGAATCCATAATTTAATCGCTTATTGACTGTCACATCTATGTTGATGTATTTCTTTTCAATAGAACTAATTGGCAAATTAGTAGGTGCCGATATCCAATGGTTTTGTCCAATTAATTGAATCAACTGATTGTTTGTGATACTAGTTAACCATCCAGCCTGTAAAACATAATTGGTATCTTTTAATTGCTTAGTCAATTCAAGCTTAGGATATAAAGCAAATTCGCCATTTGCTAATGTCGGTCTTATGCCTATATTAAGTTGAAATTGAGTTTTATTTATTTCGAATGAAGGGTCTAATTGGATAATTGTATTTTGTACAGATGGTCTATTTGTAAGAAGATACTGATTATAACTAAGATTAAAATCAGCGTGTAATTTAATATTGTTATTGAATCTATACTGTATTGGACTATTTAAATCAATAGCTATATTTTTAGCTTGTCCCAATAAATGACTATGGTTCAACTTTAAGATTGGGGTATAACTAAAAGCTTTTGTTGAAACCTGTTTATTGGCAAATGAAAAGTTAGCACCAATGACGGTCAATTTTTGTTCGAAATTTTTGAGTGGTAAATTAGTTGTATCTGGAACTAAGCCATAGCGGTATCTATTGGATTGATTTACGAAAAATTGTGTATGTAAATGCTTGTTTTTATTCATAGACAAACTACCATTATATATCATACCAATAGTATTCCATTTTTGAATAGGATGCGCACCAGCAATAGATTCATTAATTAGGCGCAGATGATGTTCTTGGTCTTTTAGATCTACATAGCTACCCTCTAATTGAATTACTTGATTAAAATAATTTCCCATCCCAATTTTAAAATTGGCAGATCGAGTTATCTTTGAATTTGAATCAATTTTAATTGCCCTAGGAACTAGTGCAATTGGTTGATATTGAAAACTTAAATTCTGACTTGGCACTTGATAGGATAATGACACTGAATTGGTATCAACAATTGCTGTAGCATTTATAAAACCTATTTTTGCTGCATTTTTTAATTGAGGCCTAAATGCAGAAACTATGGTAACTACTTTTTCTGGTATACTATCTATTATATTTTTTTTGAGAAGCAAATTAGTTTTTGGAACTATTTGGTCATTTGTTTTAGTAATTTTTGATTCACGAATTGCATAAGTTGTTACTAAAGGTCTTTTTTTAACCGTTTTTTTCTTTTTAGAAATCGATTTTTTACTTGACTTCTTCTTCTTTGAACTTAAAGTCGTTTTAGCCTTCTTCTTATTATTCTTTTTCTGAGCAATTGCCATATTGCTAAAACAGATTAAAGCGATGGTGAATACACCGATTCTTATTATTGATTTGATCATATTATTGAGCTTTAATTGTTTCATTGATTACTTTAAGTTTATCCGAAGCAATTTGTTGTAAGGATGGAATGGTCGCATTTTCAGCAATACTCTTATAGGTTGCTATGGCATTAAATGCATCATTTTGTGCGAAATAGATATCACCTAGTAAAATATAAGTTTTAGTCACCCAAAATTCATAAGAAGCTTGTTTTTTAATGACATCAAAAGCTGTTTTTTCAGCAAGATTATACTTTTGTTGATTGAAATAAATCAAAGCTGTTAAATAATGTGCCTCAGCTGTATACAATGAACTATTTGACTTTAATACCCCATTTAAAAATTGTAAAGCCTTTACTGTATCCTGTTCTTTTATAGTTTGATGGTATAAAGCCATATTTGCCATTAAAATATCATCCGAAGCGCTATTTTTTTCTGCTAAAATAAGTACAGCTGTCTTGGAGGCTTCTGCCCAATTCTCGGCTTTGTATTGACATCTTAATAAACCTTTAATGGCTTCGTTTTTTTGTTCTTGTTGCGTCGCATACTGTAAAACAATCTTAAAATATTGTTCTGCACCAACATAATCTTTCAAATTAAAATAAGACAATCTTGCTGCAACGATAGCTGCTCTTTCGGCAAATTGATTAGGCGCTTTCATTGCTATTTTCCCAAAGTAAATGGCAGCAGAATCATATTGTTCCGAAGCATACGCCATTTCGGCTAAGAAATTCATTGCATTCAATTGATATATACCTTCTGGATAAAGGGATAAGTACTTTCTGAATGCTAAAGCAGCATTATTTAATTTTTTATCTTCATATTGAATGATTGCTGCTCGATAGATCAATGAATCTTGTTCGTTATAAGACAATGATTTTCCAAAATCATTCATGAATTGAACATACGCCTCTGGTTGTTGCTCTTCTATATAAATATTACGGATGTATTCTAAAGCATTGTTACTTTCCTCTGCATTTGGATAAGCACTAAATAATGATTTAAAATTTTGTAAAGCTTCTTGATTTTTATTAAGATTAAAATAAACAATGCCTAATTTGTAAAAAGCCAACGGATAGAACTCTGTAGCCTTCTTGTCTAACAATACTTTAGATAGTGGACTAATTGCTTCTTGAAATTTTTCTTTACTAGTATAGGTATCTGCTAATTCCATTCTAGCATCACTTAAATAAATTGATTGACTAAAATCAACATCATAGTTGGTTAATATTTTTAGTTTTTCTTTATTCAATCCTAGTGCGCCATAAATAATGGATTTTTGTAAATTGGCATAATCTTCAAAATTCCAACCTAAGTCTATGATTTTTTGGTAAGATTTTAGCGCTTGCTTGTATTGTTTTGTCATGAATTGACAATCCGATAATCTTACTAATGCATCTTTTTGATATGGAGAAGATGCTATATATGGATTGAAATCTGCTGCAATTGTAAATAATTGTAAGGCTTTTGCATAATTATTATTTTTTAAATAACAATATCCTAAAGTATAGTTGGCATGTTTTTTTGTGATTTCACCAATTTCGAATGGGTCTAATAGATATTTTTCTAGGTGTTCAATTGACTCATCTATTCTTCCCATTTTATATGCAAGCTCCCCTATCCAAAAATGTGTTTGTGCTAAAACTTTATCATTGTAAGGTAAATTTTTAACTTGGTTAAAGAGCTCATAGGCATTTTCGTTTTGACCATCATTGATCAAAAGTGCTGCTTTACCATATAAAATATTAGGATATAACTTTAAAAGTACTTCATTTAAGGTATCCATTTTTTGATACACATCATAGGCCTTATTAAAATCATTGCTGTAGGCCAATGAAGTAACATATAAGCTTTTGGCTTCATTAAGATATAAACTAGTAGGATATTGTATAATAAATTTGTCTATCGATTGTAAAGCAACACTATATTCTTTTAACTCAATAGCTAATTTTGCGTAATTGAATAAGGCAATTTCTTTTTGGGATAAATTTTGGCTTTTAGTGGCGCATAGTAAAAATGCATTTTTAGCACCTAATTTATTGTTTACCTTTAAATAAGATGTAGCCAATAAGTACATACTATTTTGACCTAATGAATCTTCCACATTTGCTAACTTTTTAAAGCCTTGAATGGCCTCCTCCCATTGTTGAGATTGAAAATAACAAAAGGATAATTGGTATAAATCCTGAGATTCTACTTCTATTTGTGATTTTACAAAATTGGCTAAATAAGGTAAGGCTTTTTCATATTTTTTTTGTTCAAACAGTAAGTGGCCCATTAGTTGAGCTAATTGGTCTGTGTAAAACTGACCTTTAATTTGTAATGCTTGTTCTGTATTCTTAAGTGCTGCATCTATATCCCCTAAAAAATAGTACAATTGACTAATATAAAATGGGGTTAAAGTTTTATACGCATTGCTTTGCTCAGCAATCTTAAAACAACTCAAAGCCAATTTGAAATCTTTTTTTTGCAAAGCCACAAAGCCTGCATAATAATTTGCATCTGTGTAAAATGGACTTGTTTGAACCTGTCTAATACTCAATAAATAATTGGTGGACTCGTCCCAATCCCCTTTTTTGAAATATAAATAACCCAATTGAAACTGCATTAAAGCCAACTCTTCGTTTTCAAGATCATCTATACTTATTTTTTTATAAGCTTGAATGGCAGGTGCTACTTGTTGATTTTTAAAATAATATTTTGCTAATTCAAAATTCAATCTTGAATGATATATCTTATTTGTATTATTTTTTAACCAATTTTCGGCGACTGGGATGGCATTTACTTTGTCCAATGCCACAGATAATAAATGATAATGAAAAGCAATATCTACATTAGTTGGTTCAAAAATATGAGCTGATTGTATCTTTTGATAAGCCGCTAAACTATCCCCTTGATATAGGGACTTAAACCCATTTTGGTCTAATTGGTTGAGTGGTGCATCAAATTTCATTAACTGACTCGTTGCTGGAGCACAGAAAAGAAGCGAAATACATAAAAGCAATGGGATTGGACTTGCTTTTGAGATAGTTTTTAACATAGGAGCCTTTATTTAGAATAGTATTATAAAATTACACTATGATTATAAAACGCTTAGTTAAATAAGCTTATTGTGGAAAAACAGATACAATCCTTAAATTTGTCAACAAATGCAATAAATATGTACGAACATTCGACAACAGTTAGGGTTAGGTATGCAGAAACAGATAGAATGGATGTGGTTTATTATGGTAATTATGCCATGTATTTCGAAATTGGTCGTGTAGAAGCCATCCGACACCTTGGTGTATCCTACAAAGACATAGAAGACATGGGTATTATACTGCCTGTTGTTGAATTAAATATTAAGTATTTAAGACCTGCTAAATATGATGATCTAATTACCATCAAAACTCAAATTAAGACCTTACCTACCGACCATAAGATTATATTTGACCAAGAAGTGTATAATGAAGCGGGTAAGCTTTTAACCATTGGACAGGTTAAACTCTATTTTATGGATTCAAACATGAACAATAGAATTGAAATGCCTTCCACTATGAAGGAAAAACTCAGTGTCTATTTTAGTTAAACCGCCTTTTTTTGGTTTACTTTGCAACCTAATTGAAGCATTTTATGAGGGATCAAATTCAGGCAACTATTATCACGATTGGGGACGAGTTATTAATCGGTCAAGTAATAGATACCAATAGTGCTTATATCGCTCAAAAGTTAAATGCAATCGGAGTTGTAGTCCATCAAAGAATTGCTGTTGGAGATGATGCACTAGCTATTACCAATGCTTTAGATACAGCCATTCAAAAAAGCCAAATTGTAATTCTCACTGGTGGATTAGGCCCCACTGCAGATGATATCACCAAACCCTTATTGAATCGTTATTTTGGTGGCAAAATGATTGTAGACCAAGCATCATTAGACCATATCACTTATATCTTTGAGCAGATCCACAAGAAGCCAATGATTGAACGCAATCGCAAACAAGCAGAAGTGCCAGATGTTTGTGAAGTATTGTTCAATCAATCAGGCACTGCACCTGGTATGCTTTTTAAGAAAAATGACAGTTTAATTTTTTCATTACCAGGCGTACCGTATGAAATGCAATGGTTAACCAATGAAAAAGTAGTTCCAATTATTCTAGAAAGTTTCAAATTAGGTGTGATCGCACATAGGACGCTATTAACAGCTGGTGTTGGGGAGTCCTTTTTAGCAGAATCCATCCTAGATTTTGAAAAAAATCTTCCAGAAAATATTAAATTAGCATACCTACCTTCTTATGGCATGGTAAGGTTAAGATTGACAGGAAAAAGCGATGATGCTACTAGTTTGAATCATCAATTAGATACCTTATTCGAGCAATTGAAGGAGTATGTAAAAGATATTTTAGTTACAGATAAAGATGAACCTATAGAAGTATTGGTTGGCCGTCTTTTGAAAGACCAAAATCAGACTGTTTCAACTGCTGAAAGTTGCACAGGTGGCTATATTGGACATCTCCTATCCAAACATGCAGGCTCATCGACCTTCTTTACAGGTAGTATCGTAAGTTATGACAATCGTATAAAAACGGAATTTTTAGACGTCCCTGTAAGTATTTTAAAGACCGTAGGGGCTGTTAGTAAGGAAGCAGTGGAACAAATGGCGGTAGCAATCAGGGCTAAAATGAACACTGATTTTGGGATTTCTGTGAGTGGAATCATGGGGCCATCAGGCCAAACAGAAGAAAAACCCCTTGGAATGGTATGGATTGGGGTGGCTAGTAAAGAAAAAGTGGTATCAAAAGTCTTTTACCTAAGATTTGATCGACAAAAGAATATAGAAGTGACCGCAAATCAAGCTATAAATTTACTTAGGTTACTCATAATCAATAAGATTTAGTCTTATTTTTGCTAAAATTATTCCCTATGTCTGTAGTTGACTTGATTTTGCCGAAATTGGGTGAGAGTATCATGGAAGCAACCATCTTAAAATGGCATAAAGCTGTAGGAGATACCATCCAATTAGATGAAACATTACTTGATATTGCTACAGATAAAGTAGATAGCGAAATACCTTCAAGTACTGCAGGCACCGTTACAGAAATTTTATTTGAGGTCAATGCTGTTGTTCCTATTGGAACAGTTATTGCAAGAATACAAACAAGTGGTAGTATCGCTGCAACACCAACAATTGAAAAGATTCAAGAACCAACAATTGTAACGTCTGTTCCAGAACCAGTTGTTGTAGAAGAAGTTCCTTTTACACCTGTAGTTTCAAATATTGAAATACAACAAGAAAATTCCAATGATATTCGTTTCTTTTCACCATTGGTTTTAAATATTGCACAAAACGAAGGGATTAGTTTAAATGAATTGCAACAAATTCCTGGCACTGGAAGTCAAGGACGTGTTTCTAAAAAAGACATTTTAAATTATGTTGCGCAGAAAAAAGCGGGACATGTGCAGCCAACAATAGTTGCTCAACCAGCTATGAGTAATGTATCCACATCTGCTACTGCTAATACCAACAATTCAATTCCACAAGTTCAAAATTCAAATTCAACTGTTTCCAATATTTTTCCAAATGCTGATCATGGATTGAACACATCAAATGGTGCAGGTAAATTTGCTAACCCAGATGAAGTGATTATTACTGGGAATACGGAAATTATTGAAATGGATCGTATGCGTAAGCTCATTGCAAAGCATATGGTTGAAAGCGTTCAAACAAGTCCGCATGTGACTTCTTTTGTAGAAGCGGATGTAACCAATATGGTAGTATGGAGAGAAAAAGTAAAACAACTCTTTGAAAAAAGAGAAGGCACTAAATTAACTTTTACACCAATGTTCATGGAATGTATTGCAAAAGTATTAGAGCAATTCCCATACATCAATTGTAGTTTACAAGGGGACAATATTATTTTAAAGAAAGACATTAATATAGGAATGGCGACTGCCCTACCTTCTGGTAACTTAATTGTTCCAGTGATTAAAGGTGCAAATCAATTGAGTATTGTAGGATTGAGTAAAGCCGTTAATAATTTAGCAAACGCTGCTAGAAATAACCAATTAAAACCTCAGGACACGCAAGGTGGTACTTTTACAGTAACCAATGTAGGTACATTTGGATCCATAATGGGCACACCCATTATTCCTCAACCACAAGTTGCAATACTTGCACTAGGTGCCATTAAGAAACGCCCAGTAGTAATAGAAACCCCTTCTGGTGATGCTATCCTTGTTCGTCATATGATGTACTTATCTATGAGCTACGATCATAGAATTGTAGATGGTGCGATGGGTTCTAGTTTCTTGTCAGCAGTCGCAAAAGCGTTTGAACAATGGGATCAAAATAGACAATGGTTTCAATATGTTTAATTAAAAATATTTCCTATAAAAAATAAAGCCCCAATCTGGGGCTTTATTTTTTTTGTAATTATTAGGTATTAAAATCATGTTTATTATAATCCTAATCCAAGATCTCTTCCCTTCATGATGGCAGGTACACCTTTGGACATCCAGATTGGCATTGGTGCACCTTTTAAATAATGATCAAAAAACTGTTGTTCTCTAATTTGTATATCTTTTCTATTCTTTCTTTCTACTAAATTATGCGCTTCGTTATTGTACACCAGCATCCAAATAGGTTTTGCTAATCTACGCATGGCAGTAAACATTTCAATACCTTGATACCAAGGCACTGCATCATCTGCATCATTACTCATGATAACTATTGGCGTTTTAACTTTATTCAATTCAAACAAAGGTGAATTCTTTATGTATAAATCTGGACGCTCCCATAAGTTTGCACCTATCCTGCTTTGTGTTTTTTCATATTGAAATTGTCTATTAATTCCAGCACCCCATCGAATACCTCCATAAGCACTTGTCATATTGACAACCGGGGCGCCTGCCCATGCAGCAGCATATAAATTGGTCTTAGTAATTAAGTAGGCAATTTGATAACCGCCCCAACTTTGACCTTGTAATCCAATTCTAGTGCTATCAATAAAACCTTTTTGAACCATTGCCCTAGTACCACTCAAAATATAATCATATGCACCCTGACCAGGATAGCCTTTTTTATACCAAATATCTGGTACAAATACTACATAGCCACGACTCACAAAGAATGGTATATTCAATCTAGATGGTGTTGGCGATGGTGCTAAATAATTATGAAGGGTCTGATTGTTTCTTTCATAAAAATAAACAATCATTGGATACTTCTTTTTGGCATCAAAATCTTCTGGTAAGTATAAAACACCTTCAGCAGTTCTGCCTGTGTAAGCTTTCCATTTTACCAATTGAGATTGCATCCAATTGTAATTCGCTTGTTGTGGATTGATCGCAGTTAATGCAATGGGTGTTTGCTTTTCTTGTGTAAATGAATATGGATAAATATTTGCAGCATTTTTTTCATCTTCTTGCATCACAATCAATTGATTCGAATTTTTCGCACCTACAATAGTTGTAAAATGCATTGGTTGTTCTGTCATTGTAAATAAAGTCCTATTACCCATATCTAATAATGCAATCCCCTCTTTTTTATCCACTTCATTGTAGAACCTTAGTAAAATTTGATCTTTAAAGCCAATGAATTTTTTATCGTCGTCTAATTTAATAAATCGATATTCTTTTTTAGAAGCACGGCCTTTAGTTAAAAGCTGAGAGGCATTCAATCCGGTGGCATCTACTAACCAAAGATCATAGCGATCATAGAGGATAAAGCTTTTATGATTGTCCATCCACATCGCTATACCATATGCATTAGGTTCATCAGGCACGTCATTGTCTTCGTCATACAATGGGAATTGAATATCTTTTGCAATTTGCTTGGTCTGCAATGTGTTCGTATTGTAAGATTTAAATTGTTTTGATATTTCATCATAAAATACCAATAAGCTTCCATCATATGATGCAGTGACTAAACTGCTCTTTAATCCTTTTTGAATGAGTTGCTTTTGACCCGTCATGGTATTCAATGCATACAAATCTCTTTTGCCATAACCCTCCCATTGACTAGCAATGGTGAAATTAGAATCAATATTGGCAATCGCTACCTGCCCATCACCTTCCATCGTCATTTGTATTTGACGATCATTAATTTTTCCTAAATAGGTGAATTGACTGCTTGCAGGTCTATAGATCATGGCCTCTGTGCCTTTCAAACTTGTCTCAAGACTTTTTAATTGAGTTGACTGCAGATTGGCATCATTGTAATTCCAAATATCTAAACTCACTCTATCAAATTCAGGCAAACTAGTATCTTTCACTGGTAAGATGGGTTGAACACCAAAATTCAATAAAGCACCCGTTTTACTAAAACTTAACTTTTTATCCCCACCAATGGTATATTGATTTGGCATTACAATCGCTGTTTTATTAAAAACAAATTGTGCCGAATCCATCTCATGCTTATAATAAGCAAGGTTGTAATTTTTTTGTAAGGCTTTATCAGTGCTATCTTTTTCAATTAAATAGGCCAACTGCTTACCTTCTTTGTCCCATGTAAAATTAGTTGCAGTATAAAAACGACTGTTGATGGTTTTTAAATTTGTATCTGCAATAGCGGCTAAAAGAATTTTAGCTTCATTTAATTTTGTTTTAACTTGATATAGCATGACGCCTTCCCCTTTTGGATGCATGGCATATTCGCTAATATTATTAAATACCCTTTCTTTGCCAGTATTTAAATCTCTAAAATAAAGTTGTGCACCGTCTTTTTTGATATCCGTCTTTGGATCATTTAAATAGGCGATGACATCACTTCCAAATTCAGGAACTTGATAACTTCTTACAGCAGGAATTCTATTGATATTACCATTGGCTAAGGTTAAAATAGCCAAACTATCTTTTGGCATTTCTTCTGGTTTTTTCTTTCCAATCTTAGCTTTTCTTGTTTCATCGAAGCTTGGCTTAATCTTTGCAATCAAAAACGCATTGTTTTCAGTAAATTTTGATTGTGTGCCACGTTCGATTTTTATGATTTGATTTGTTTTAAGATGTCTAATAAACAAAGTCGCGTCTCCTTCTTGTGGAGCAACAGTATAAGACATCCAATTGCCATCATTGGACAATACCACATCTTTAATTGACTGCCATTGATCATAAACGGTATGATCTAATGGTTTTTTTTGGGCTTGAACTGAAATAGATAACATTAACAAGCAAGAACATAGTATACGCTTCATATTGGGATAAATTGAATAACCAATTTACGATAAGTTTTATATAAAAAACAACAATTGAGTTATAGTTTTATGATCAACTATTTAGACTTTTGCTGACGCAAAACTCTCATCATCTGAAGCATTACCGAAATGGCAATCAAGCTCATGCCTATATAAAAACCCATTCCCATTTGTTTGTGTTCTTGGAAAAATACAATTGCAATAATGATCCCATACACGGGCTCTAGATTAAGGGAAACGTTCAGGGTAAAAGCGCTAATATTTTTAAGGGCATTGAGCATCAAATGATTGGCTAATACTGTACAAACCAAGGATAATATAATCAGCCAGAACCAATCATTTTGTGAAGGGAAACTAAAAGAAGTCTGCTGAAACAAACCAATACCTACAATAACAATTGTAAGGAAGCTTAAACCACCAATCATCTCAAAAGTTTGGATGGTCTGCGTGGTATATTGATCTGTTAATCTTTTATTGATGATAGTAAAAATGGATGCAAAAAATGCGGAAACTAATCCAACCAATATACCTGTTCTAAAATGGATATCAAATTGAAAAATGCATAAAATCCCAATGAGGCTGAGTAAACCAATAAAAATATCGTTCCAGATAAATTTTGTTTTAAAAAAGAATGGTTCAAGGACTGCTGTAAAAAGACCTACACTAGAAATACAAACCAATGCAATAGATACATTCGCCAATTTGATGCTGCCATAAAAACAAACCCAGTGGATAGCAATCAGAACACCAATCAACATCAATTTCACTTTATTTTTTAATGGAACTTTAGTTGGCTGTTGATGCAATAAATAGATTGGAAATAATGCTATAACAGTCAATAACATTCTGTAAAACACCAGGTATAAACCATTTAATTGAATTAAATTACCAAGTGGTGCTGTCAATCCTGCTAAAAAGACAAATACATGTAATTGTATTAAAGATCGCTTAAAGCTGCTCACGCTTGATCTGTTTGATAAAGCGTCCAGTGAAAGATTGCCATTGCATACTAATTACTCCAAGCACAGCTTCTTTTATAATCCCTTTAGACATTTTACTCACACCAATTTTTCTGTCAATAAAAGTGATGGGCACTTCTTTTAATTTAAAGCCTAATCGCCAAGAAGCAAATTTCATTTCAATTTGGAAAGCATATCCTATAAAACTAATTTGATCCAATTGCATCGCTGCTAAAACTTTGTTTTTATAACACATGAATCCTGCAGTGGGGTCTTTTACAGGCATCCCTGTTATAATTCTTGTGTAAAGTGAGCCACCCTTTGAATAAATCAATCGATCTAAGGGCCAATTCTCTGTCGCACCTCCTTTAACATACCTACTGCCAATGGCCACATCTGCGCCACTTTCACATGCTGCTAATAATCTATCTAAGTCTAAAGGGTTATGAGAAAAATCGGCATCCATTTCAAAAATATAGTCATAATGATTGGCTAAAGCCCATTTGAATCCATGAATATATGCAGTGCCTAAACCGAGTTTCCCTTTCCTTTCTTGGATGAAAATTTTATCAGGATGCACTTGCATCAATTCTTTAACAATATTGGCTGTACCATCTGGAGAACCATCATCCACCACTAAAACATGGTATTGATTACCAAGTACAATGACTGCATGGATAATTGCAGCAATATTTTCCTTTTCATTGTATGTTGGTATGATGACAATTTTTTTCACTTTCTATTGGGGAGATATAATATAATTAGCTGTTTTTGTTGTATAAATATAATTTATTTATTTAAAATCGTCCTATTTAAAATCTCTGTAAGCTTCTGTTTTGTGTGTAAAGCAAAGTCCCCCTTCATCATCCAGTCGTAATACTGTGGCTCCTCTTTTAAAACTTGGGTAACCGGCTTGCCTTTGTGCTTGCCAAAATTAAAGATTTCGACACCATTTTCCAGCACAAAACGACGCGCAAAATCTACAATTTGATCCTCTCCAGTAAATTTTACAACAGACTCCACCGTATTGCCAATCGCTGGATAGCGTTCTAATTGTGCTTCTAATACCTCCCAGGTTGCTGTAGCATCCGCCTCGGCCGTATGGGCATCTTCTAAACTTTTATTGCAATAAAATTTATAGGCAGCTGTTAAAGTCCTTTGCTCCATCATATGAAACACTTTCTGCACATCCAATAACTTTCTAGTTTCAATATCAACAGAGATGCCAGCTCTTAAAAATTCCTCATTTAACATAGGAATATCAAAACGATTGCTATTGTACCCTGCCAAATCTGATCCTTCTAAAAATTGCTTGATTTCATTGGCAACTTGCTTAAAGGTAGGTGCCTCTTTAACCATTTCATCGGTAATGCCATGGACTGCAGTCGTAGCAGCTGGAATGGGCATTTCTGGATGGATTAATTTACGTTTGACTGTTTTTGAACCATCTGGCATGATTTTTACAATAGCAATTTCCACGATTTTATCTGTGCTGACATTGATACCTGTGGTTTCTAAATCTATGAAACAGATAGGTTGGGAAAGTTGTAATCGCATATATAATATTATTGACCGAAGTTAATCAATCTGCCATACTAAATATCAGATTCAGGCTAAAATACTTCAAAAGAATATTGTAATTTTACAACTTAAATTAGCTTCAATGAATTGGCATCCAATCAACTCTATAGATCAATTAGAACAAATTAAAACGGCATCCTTTATCACCC
>JBILCS010000090.1:0-6529 GCA_044353005.1 Sediminibacterium sp.
TTAAAGATCCATTTCCGGATACTGCCATGGCATTAAAATTTTACTTGTTCGCACTGCAAATGTAGGGTTTTGAACGCTAAACACTTACATTTGCAGAGGTCGAATTATGCCCATTTTTTGTTAAAAACAGGAGGTATAGTGGGCTGGCAGATTCAAAACCGAATAAATACAGATTTTTAAGAAAATTTAGCAGATGGAGTATCAATTTAGGACAATCGAAAAAAAATGGCAAACTAGCTGGAAAAATCAGAAAGCATATCAGGTTTCCAATCAAAGCGATAAGCCAAAATGTTATGTCTTAGATATGTTTCCTTATCCAAGTGGGGCAGGCTTGCATGTGGGTCATCCTTTAGGCTATATCGCTTCTGATATTTACAGTAGGTATAAAAGATTAAAAGGATTCAATGTATTACACCCAATGGGATACGATGCTTTTGGATTACCTGCAGAACAATATGCCCTTGAGCATGGGGTGCATCCTTCAAAAAGCACCCATGACAATATTGATAATTTTAGAAGTCAATTAGACAATATTGGATTTTGTTATGATTGGGATAGAGAAGTAAGAACCTGCGATGCCAATTATTACAAATGGACACAGTGGATCTTCTTGCAATTGTTCAGTAGTTATTTTGATCGCACATTAAATAAAGCCAATCCAATCACTGCATTGGTGGAAGTATTTATAAAGGAAGGCAATCTGCAACATGTTTGTCCAGCGGATCCAAATTTAAATTTTACTGCAGCTCAATGGAGTAGTTGGGATGAAAAAGCCCAACAAGATGTGCTAATGCAATATCGATTGGCTTTTTGTGGCATTGGTGAAGTGAATTGGTGCGCGGCATTAGGCACTGTCTTAGCCAATGACGAAGTGATTAATGGGTATAGTGAAAGAGGTGGACATCCAGTCGAAAAAAAGAAATTACGTCAATGGTATTTGCGCATCACGGAATATGCAGATCGATTATTGGCCGGATTAGACACTATCCAATTTAGTGATGCAATGAAAGAAATGCAATCCAATTGGATAGGTAAAAGTTATGGTGCAGAGATTGATTTTAAAGTAGCGGATCATACAGCAATGGTCACTGTATATACCACAAGACCTGATACCGTATTTGGCGTAGACTTTTTAGTGGTGGCGCCAGAACATCCATTGATACAAGAGATTGTACCTGCAACGCATCAAAAAGAAGTAGAAGCATATATAGTTTATGTAAAAAGCAGAAGCGAAAGAGAGCGTATTGCAGAGAAAAAAATTACAGGCTGTTTTACAGGTGCCTATGTAGTGAATCCATTCAACCAACAACGTATTCCAATTTGGATTTCTGAATATGTACTTGCTGGATATGGAACAGGTGCTATCATGGCGGTACCTTGTGGAGATGATCGTGATTTTAAATTTGCTCAACATTTTAGTATACCGATTACCAATATCATTGGAGACGCTTATGACGGCACTGCAGCTAATCCAACTAAAGAAGGCATTTTAAGCAACAGTGATTTTTTAAATGGAATGATTCAAAAAGATGCCATTGGAATAGTGAATGAAAAATTAGAAGCAATGGGTATCGGAAAAAAGAAAGTCAATTTCCGTATGCGTGATGCTGCTTTTAGTAGACAGCGTTATTGGGGTGAGCCATTTCCAATACAATGGAAAAATGGGATTGCTTATCCTTTATCAGCAACGGAATTACCCTTGTTATTACCCACTGTCGAAAATTACGGACCTGGTCCAGACGGAGAAGGGCCACTAGCGAATATCAAAGATTGGAAGGCCAATCATTATGAAACCAATACCATGCCTGGCTTTGCAGGAAGTAGTTGGTATTTTTTAAGGTATATGGATCCACATAATACCAGTGCATTTTGTGATCGAAAAGTGAGTGATTATTGGGGTCAGGTAGATTTATATATTGGTGGAACCGAACATGCGGTAGGACATTTATTGTATAGTAGAATGTGGACCAAGACCTTGTATGATTTAGGACATATTGGTTTTGATGAACCCTTTAAAAAATTATTGAATCAAGGAATGATTCAAGGAAGTTCTCGTTTTGTATACCGCAAAAGAGGGACGCAGGTATTTGTTTCTGCTGGATTGGCTAAGACCATGGAAGTGGATCAGTTGCACGTGGATGTCAATATTGTAGATGGGATTGTTTTGGATACCGAAGCGTTCAAAAAATGGAAACCTGATTATGCCAATGCAATATTTGAACTAGAAGATGGAAAATATATCTGTGGTGTTGAAGTAGAAAAAATGTCTAAGTCCAAATTCAACACAGTGAATCCAGATGTGTTGGTTGAAAAATATGGTGCAGATACGTTTAGGATGTATGAAATGTTCTTGGGACCGGTTGAACAAAGTAAGCCATGGGATACCAAAGGCATAGAGGGCGTACACCGTTTCTTGAAAAAATTGTGGAGGTTGTTTTATGACGAAATGAAAGGTCAAATGTGGGTAGATGACAAAGCAACGCCAGCAGAATTAAAAGTGCTGCATAAAACAATTAAAAAAATTGAAGAAGATACCGAGCGACATAGTTACAATACTGCAGTGAGTGGCTTTATGATTTGTGTGAATGAATTGTTTGACTTGGGTTGTCATAAAAAAGAAGTCTTAGCGCAGGTGCTTGTTTTATTGGCACCCTATGCACCACATATTAGCGAGGAACTTTGGTCTTTGATTGGCCAGGATGGTTTAGTGATGAATGCGCCGTTCCCAATCTTTGATGCGCAGTATGTTACGGAGACTTCTAAGGAGTATCCAGTGAGTATCAATGGTAAAGTCAGAGCCAATATTGCGATTGACTTAGATGCAACAGAAGCACAGGTGCAGGAAATTGTGCTGAATAATGAATTGATTCAAAAATGGATAGACGAAAAACCAATAAAAAAACTCATATTCGTAAAAGGTAAAATGATCAATGTGGTGATATAGCATAAAATTAAATACTATGAAAAAAACAATCTTATTTGCAGTCGTTTTCAGTTTGCTCTCTTTTTCAGGGATAGCGCAAATGCCTCAAAGTAGTTTACCTCGCTTTATACGATGGGTAGACAACAATCAATTTGTATTGAACACTAAAAGAGGAGATGATGCTGCTTCAAAAAATTATGTGTACAATCTAACTACAAAGCAATATAGTATTGCGCCAGCAGAGGTGGTGCCAACTGAAAAAGCGGTGTTCCTTAAAAAAGGGGATGTCTTTTTAAAAGAAAATGGAACAGAGACGCAATTGACTTTTGACGCTATGGAAGAAAAAAATCCTACTTTATCACCTGATGGGAATTATGTAGGGTATTCGAAGAACAATAATTTATACACTTTATCCTTAGCGACTAAAAAGGAAGTAGCCATTACCAATGATGGTGCTACAGGTATCTTAAATGGTTACGCTAGCTGGGTATACTTTGAAGAGATTTTTGGTCGTTCAACACAATACCGTGCTTTCTGGTGGAGTCCAGACAGTAAGTATATTTCTTTTATGCGTTTTGACGAGCGTAAAGTGCCTATGTTCCCTATCTATAATAGTGAAGGGCAGCATGGCTTTGTAGAAGAAACAAGGTATCCAAAAGCGGGTGATCAAAATCCAACCGTAAAAATTGGATGGACAACACCAGATGGTGGAACGATTACATGGGCTGATTTTAATGAAGCAGAGGATCAATATTTTGGATGGCCTATTTGGAATCCAAATAACAATAGCATGTGGTTGAGCTGGATGGATCGTGGTCAAAACAATCTTAAAATTTATGAGTTGAATATGACCACAGGTGCAAAAAAACCGGTGTACACAGAATACCAAAAAACATGGATTGATCTGGAAGATAGAAACGGTGGTAGAATTAATTTTATTCCAAATAATAAAGGATACATCGCGCAGACGGATGCGAGTGGATGGAATCAATTGTACATGTATGACATGGAAGGCAAATTGCAATATCCTATTACCAATGGTAAGTTTACCATTTTAGGTATTCGTCAAATTGATGAAAAAAATAAGACCATTTATTTCACTGCAAGAGGTATTGAAAGTAGCGCTAGAATAGATTTGTACTCGATTGGATTTGATGGTAAGAATCAAAAAAGATTAACAGTGGGTGATGTGAACAATGCACAGGTTTATTTAGCACCTGATGCAAAAAACTTTGTAACAGTGTATAGCAATATACAAACACCAACTACAATGGCTTTGATCAACGCGCAAAAGAAAACTGTAGAAGTGATCGGCAGTTCAACACCAGCTAATTTTGATGCGAGTAAATTGGCTAAAACAGAATTGATTCGTATTAAGAGCGCCGATGGTTTATTTGAATTACCAGCCTTGGTGACTTGGCCTAAAAATATGGATCCAAATAAAAAGTATCCATTGTTGGTGAGTATTTATGGTGGACCAAATGCAGGTACAGTAATGGACAGCTGGTCTTCTAATCCAACTAAAGAAGCATGGGCACAAGAAGGTTTAATTCAGGTAGCATTTGATCATAGAGCGAGTGGACATTTTGGAAAAGAAGGTGTCAACTATATGTACCGTGACTTGGGCCATTGGGAATTGGAGGATTATATGACCATGGCAAAATGGTTTATCGCCAATGGTCAAGCAGACCCAACTAAAATTGCGATGATTGGATTTAGTTATGGTGGCTATATGAGTACTTATGCATTGACTTATGGTGCATCTGTATTCACACATGCCATGGCAGGTGGTAGTGTCACAGCTTGGGAATTATATGACTCTCATTATACAGAACGTTTTATGGATACGCCAGCAGAGAATCCAGAAGGATATAAGTCTAGTAATGTGATGACGCATCTTAAAAACTTTAAAGGGGTATTGCAGTTGGTACATGGCACAATGGATGACAATGTGCATATGCAAAATTCTATTCAATTATTGAGTGCATTGCAAGAGCAAGGTAAACCAGTTGAATTCATGTTGTATCCTGGAGGCCGTCATGGTTGGGGTGGTGCAAAAGGCAAGCATTTTACGGATTTGAAAAATCAATTTATTTACAAACACTTATTGGAAAAGGCAATGCCTGCTTCAAAATAATATAAGCAATGTCAAACCCAAACTTGGATAGGCCTTTTCAAAATGAACCAGCCCAGGACAGAGAATTTGAGAATACAATTCGTCCTGCTGTCATGGATGCTTTTGCCGGTCAGCCACAGTTAATTGAAAATATTAGCATTTTCATTAAGGCTGCAAAGCTAAGGGGAGAGGCATTGGACCATATTTTATTTCATGGACCTCCAGGTTTAGGTAAAACAACATTGAGCAGGATCGTCGCGAATGAGATGGGTGTGCAGATCAAAGAAACCTCGGGTCCTGTCATTGAAAAGCCAAGTGATTTAGCTGGCTTATTGACTAGCTTAGAACCCAATGATGTCTTGTTTATTGACGAAATTCATCGATTGAGTACCGTGGTAGAAGAGTATTTGTATGCAGCGATGGAAGACTATAAGATTGACATATTAATTGATAGTGGCCCCAATGCAAGATCAGTGCAGATTAATTTAAATCCATTTACATTGGTAGGGGCTACCACTCGAAGTGGATTGCTAACAGCGCCCTTGTTATCTCGTTTTGGAATTAAATCAAGATTGGAATATTATCCTGCACCTGTTTTGCAAAAAATTATTGAACGAAGTGCAGGCATCCTAGAAGTGAAAGTAGATTCAAGTGCAGCTGCTGAGATCGCAAGAAGGAGTAGAGGAACACCAAGAATTGCCAATGGCTTATTAAGAAGGGTAAGAGACTTTGCACAAGTCTTAAACGATGGCATTGTTGATTTAGGCATCACCCAACATGCATTGAAAGCATTGAATGTAGATGAGCATGGGTTGGATGAAATGGATAATCGTATTCTACTTGCCATTATAGAAAAATTCAAAGGAGGTCCTGTTGGGATTAGCACTATTGCAACTGCAGTAGGAGAGGAATCGGGTACGATTGAAGAAGTATATGAGCCTTTCTTAATTCAAGAAGGATTCTTGCAAAGAACACCTAGGGGCAGAGAAGTCACTTTTAAAGCTTACGAGCACCTTGGAAAGCAAAAGGGACAAGGCTTTGGAGACAATCCAGAACTATTTAGATGATAATAATTATACAATAAAACTTATTGTACCACCAATCTAAATCCATTTCCATGGATATTGACAATTTCAATCGTACTATCTTCTTTTAAATATTTTCTCAATTTAGCGATATACACATCCATACTTCTTCCATTAAAATAAGTATCACTACCCCATATTTTTTTCAATGCTTTTTCTCTGGTCAATAAATCATTCTTATATTCTGCAAGCATTTTCAATAACTCATTTTCTTTAGGGGAAAGCACTTGTGTAGTTTCTTTAATTTTTAATTCTCTCAATTTAGGGTTGAAATGGTATGCGCCTAATTCGAATTCAATATTGTCTGTAACCTTATGGTCTTCCTCGTTGCGTTTGATAATGGCTTTAATTTTATGCATGAGCACATCACTATCAAATGGCTTAGTGATATAGTCATCTGCACCA
>JBILCS010000026.1:0-20795 GCA_044353005.1 Sediminibacterium sp.
AAAAACAGAATTAAAGGGGAAGCATTATTCTTAAGAGCTTTCTGTCATTTTGGATTGTATCAATTTTATAGCAATACTTCTGACGGTACTGCATTAGCATTAGCTTATATGGAGACCCCTGATTTATTGCCTCAAGCAAGAATTACGGTAGCACCTTATATGGCTAAATTAAATGCTGATTTAGTTGCTGCTAAAGCACTTGTACCTGCTACAAATGCGGATATTGCTAGAGCTTCAAAACAAGCAGTTACTGGATTACAAGCTAGAGTTGCTTTGTACATGAAAGACTATACAAACGCAGCTGCATTTGCAACTGAATACATCGCTGCATTCCCGTTAGCTTCTAGAACAAACTTCCCATTAATTTGGAAGGATGCAAACAATAGTGAAGTGGCATTCAAATTAATCAGAACAACCACTGCAGGTGGTAGAATTGGTGGATTGTACAGAAATACATCTGCAAATGCTACTACCATTGGTACGATTACTTGGAGACCTTCATCAGCTTTATTAAATAGCTTTGATCAAGTAAATGATATCCGTTATGCGGCTTACTTCTTTGAAGAGCCTTTACTTAAAGCAAATAATGCGAGATCAATTGCAGCTATTTTGATTAATAAGTATGCTGGTACTGCTTATGCCACGCCAACTGAGTTGATAGCAGATGGTAAGGTTTTCAGAACTGGTGAGATGTACTTGATTCGTGCAGAAGCAAGAGCAGAGACAAATGATTTAACTGGTGCTGCTGCTGATTTGAACACTTTAAGAGCTGCTAGAATTAATAATTATACGAATGCTAGCTTTGCTTCAAAAGGTGATCTAATTACTGCAATCATGAATGAGCGTTTCAAAGAGTTAGCATTCGAAGGACACCGTTTCTTTGATGCTAAAAGAAGAAACTTGCCAATTATTCGTTTAGCAGCAGATGCGCAAAACAATAAAATAACTTTAGAGTCTGGTAATTTTAGATTCTTATTACCAATCCCTAACTCAGAGATTCAAGCGAATCCATTGATGGTTCAAAACCCAGGTTACACGAACTAATCAATATAACTAAATAAAAAAGGGTGCCTCAATGCTATTGAGTGCACCCTTTTTTTTATCTTGCTTCTATCAACGAATCAATTACCATTCAATCTTACTTATGAAAAAGCATCTTTTCATCCTCTTTTTTTCTTCTGCGACCCTTCCAATGTTTGCTCAAATCTCTGGTAATGCTGTTCCGACTGTACAATTTACAGACGCAAACGGTCGTATATTACCTGCTGGTGCTGCAGGCGTGCAAGGCACCCCCTATGTATTTGAAAAATTTGGCCAAGGTAAAATTGTTTTTGTGAATGGGATGGAATCGGTCGATTCTAATTTAAACTATTCTTACGCTGATCATAAACTATATTATACGCAAAAAAATGGCTTGTATGTAGTAAATCAACAAGCAAAAGAGTTCACCCTTTATGGTGTGGGTAAGGATAAAAACAACATTTCAAAATTGTTCATGTGTTTGTTTCCGAGTATAGACGACAATACTCCTGCTACTTTTTACGAATTACTGGGAAAGGGGGACAATTTTCAATTATTAAAATATACAAGTAAACGCATTAAAGAATCTGCTGTATATGGCGGAGCGCCGCTCAAGGAATATGTTTTGGACGATTTATTTTATATCTATGATAAAGCATCAAAAAAAATGATTTCATTGGGCAGTGCACTTTCTTTGAAATCGGTAAAAAAAACTTTACCAAATTATGCTGCACAAATAGATGTTTATGTGGATGCGAATAAATTAAATCTAAAGAAAGAAGAAGACATGATTCAATTGCTTCAACAATTAAAGGCCTCATCTAATTAAAACATTTTTAATGCATATTTTTCGCGTCTTATTGATCCTGTCTTTTTTTATGACACATACAAATGTGCAAAGTCAGGTTCAGCCTGATGCAAAAATTACGAATGAAAATTTATATAGACCCCGTTTTCATTTTACGCCACAGCAAGGCTGGATGAATGATCCCAATGGCATGATTTTTTTAAATGGGCAATACCATTTATTTTTTCAGCATTATCCAGATGGAACAGTTTGGGGTCCAATGCATTGGGGACATGCTACTAGTAGCGATTTAGTTGATTGGAAAGAACAACCTATTGCTTTGTACCCGGATTCAATTGGAATGATTTTTTCAGGATCCGCAGTACTAGATAAAAATAATACAAGTGGTTTAGGACGTGGTGGTATAGCCCCTTTGGTAGCCATCTATACACAACATAATATGCCTGGTGAAAAAGCAGGTAGAACTGATTTTCAAAATCAATCTATTGCATATAGTTTAGATGAGGGGAAAACTTGGACTAAGTACGCAGGGAACCCGGTGCTTAAAACACCTAATTTAAAGGACTTTAGAGATCCAAAAGTGATCTGGCATGCGCCTACACAAAAATGGATCATGAGTTTAGCGGTGGCAGATCATGTTGAATTGTATAGTGCACCTAATTTAATCAACTGGACTAAGGAATCTGAAATTGGTAAAAATTTATTTGCACATGGTGGCGTTTGGGAATGTCCAGATTTATTGTCTTTTAAAGTAAATGGACAAACTGTTTGGGTCTTATTGGTGAGTATGAATCCAGGTGGTCCTAATAGCGGATCTGCCACACAGTATATTGTAGGAGATTTTGATGGCCATACATTTAAGCCTTATACTACCGATATTAATTGGATGGATTATGGGCCTGATAATTATGCGGGTGTGACATTTTCAAATGTTGGAGATAGGAATATTTTAATTGGATGGATGAGCAATTGGAATTACGCGAATGTGGTGCCTACTGAAAAATGGAGAAGCGCTATGACGGTGCCTAGGGAATTGAGTTTAGTAAAACAAGCTTCAAATTCAAACCAATTCCTTTTAGTGTCTACTCCAGTAAAGGAATTGAAGAATGCTTTTGTTCAAATCATGTCTAAAGAAAATGTTATTCCAAATCGTATTGATATTAAAGATATCAAGGCAACCCATTTTGAAATCATCCTTTCAAATACTTACAATGAAAAATTAATTGTTGGATATCATGCGGACAAAAAACAATTTTATATTGATAGAACAAATGCTGGGGTTTCAAATTTTAACCCAGGGTTTGCGGCAGCAGCAGTAGCACCAAGGCTTTCATTTACAATGAATATGGACTTGTCTATTTTATTGGATAAAACTTCTATCGAATTATTTGCAGATGGTGGACGTACTGTGATGACTGCTTTATTTTTCCCAACTTTTCCCTATACAAAATGGGAAATAAAATCCAAAGAAAAGATACCTGCAAGCTTCATGAAATTATATTCCTTTAAATAGGTAGCAAACTTTTTAAGTCTTCACTTGTTAATTCTATATGCAACAATTCACTCCAGCCCAATGGCAGTCCTGGGAAAGATTTTATAGGGCTAATTTTATCAATAGCTTAACCGGATTTAAGTCGGCTAGTTTAATTGGTACAATCAATGCGCAGGGTGTGCCTAATTTAGGCATGTTTAGCAGCATCGTGCATATAGGGTCTGATCCTGCATTAATTGGCTATATCAACCGACCTCTTGCTGCTGCTCCACACACTTTAGCGAATATCAAAGCAAATGGTCTTTATACAGTGAACCATATCCATCCTTCATTTGTAGAAAAAGCACATCAAACAAGTGCTAAATACCCAGACGAAGTCAACGAATTTACAGAAGTAGGATTGACCGAGGAATACATAGAAGGTGTTAAAGTGCCTTTTGTGAAAGAGAGTTCCATCAAATATTTGCTTTCCTTAAGAGAGATTTTACCTATTACATTGAATGACACTTTTTTAGTGATTGGTCAGTTAGAACAAGTACTGATAGATCCTGCACTCCAGCCAACATCAGACGGCTTTTTGCATCTTGACCAAGCGGGGAGCATTTGTAGCAATGGTTTAGACGCTTATTATCATACCGAATTAATTGATCGTTATGACTACGCAAAGCCAAGTATACCGGTTCAAAAAATGGCAACCAAAAAATAGTTCATCCATTTTAGTGATACGCGTTTATTAGGAGGTATTTTTTGTTTCCTAGCTTATCTTTTATAAGCATAAAATCATATATTTAACATACTAAACCATTTTTCTAAATAAGCTTAATCAATAGAATGAAAAAATTATTTATAGGTATCATCTTTCTTTTGCCAGTGTTATCCTATGCACAAGACGGATTTACAGTTACAATGCGTATTAAAGGATTGGGGGAGCATCAAATTAAAGCAAATATTCAGAGAAATGGTAAATATGTGATTGATACCCTTACTAAAATAGATACCGATTTAGTGGTATGGAAGGGGACTACAATAGACCCGCAACTGGTTAGGGTAGAAGTGATGGATACAAGCCTCTATCTTAGAATAGGAAAAGCAGTTATGGCGCCTCCTGCACTTACATTTTTATTGACCAATACAGATATAGAGATTGAAGCGGATGCTAAACAAATTTTTACAGGAACAATTGAAAGTAAACACCCTGAAGTTCAATTATACAATAGCATTCGAACGGCAGACTTAGAAGATGCAAAAGAAAATTGGGCTTTACAACAGACGCAAAATAAAAAAAGAAATTTAAACGATACGATTGGTAATTATGACATTACGCAGCGATTGCAATATTTAAAAAAGAAAAATCAGGCGATGCGCATTCAATTTTTGAATGATCATCCCGAAACTTTTACTAGTTTATTGGTATTACAATCCTTGTTCTTGATTTTACCAATCAGTGAATCTGAAACAAAATTTTATGCATTAAATGAAGAACAAAAAAATTCGAATACGGGGAAAGCTTTAATATTAAAGATTGAAAGCAATAAAAGTACTGCAACAGGTAAGCCTGTCATTCCTTTTGCCCAAGTTGGGATAGATGGAGCGATGGTGGATGTAAATGCATACAAAGGGAAAGTTGTTTTAATTGATTTTTGGGGTAGCTGGTGTGTGCCTTGCAGAATTAGTCATCCAGCATTAAAGGAATTGTATAATCAATACAAATCAAAAGGATTTGAAATCATTGGCATATCTAATGAGATTGCCAATAGCAATAGAGACAAAAAAAAGCAAGACATCGCTTGGCGTAAAGCTGTTAAGGAAGATGGGCTTACTTGGCCACAGATCCTATACGATCCAGCAATAAAGGATATTGTAAAAGAATATGACATCAATGGCTATCCTACTAAGTTTTTAGTAGACCAAAATGGCAAGTTTGTATTGCGTCTGCTTGGTAATAGTGAAAAATTACACGCAGAGCTTGCGGCTAAATTAGCCCAGCTAATGCCTGATTAAAGCGGGTCATAGCCTATATTTGATTTTGACTTAATCGTCTTTTTTGGTAAATTACATCAAATCGATGTATATGAATCCATGTCAATTTAGCGATGCAAGAAGGGGCTTTTTAAAAAAGTCCGCTTCAGTTGCAGCATTTTATTTTACCCCTTCTGTTTTAGTGAAGACTTTTGCTGCAGATGCGATCGTGCCGATGCCTATTGCAAAAGAAAAATTAAAGTTTATACTGAATGGCAAACCTGTTGCAGTTGAAATTGATGCAAGAACAACCATGCTCAATTTATTGAGAGAACAAATTGGGTATACGGGTACTAAAAAGGGATGCGAGATGGGGCAATGTGGCGCTTGTACGATTCATGTAAATGGCAAACGTTTAAAATCATGTACTCAATTGGCCCTGAACCATCAGAATAGTCAAATCACGACCATTGAAGGGCTTGCTAAAGGAGATCAGTTGCATCCAATGCAGGCTGCGTTCTTAAAAAATGATGCGTTTCAATGTGGCTATTGTACTTCGGGACAAATCATGTCTGCAGTGGCTTGCGTTAGAGAGGGCAAAGCGACAAGCAGAACAAGTATACAAGCTTATATGGACACCAATATTTGCAGATGCGGGGCCTATCAAAATATTGTGGATGCAATTGTTGAAGTCGCAAAATCTGGCGCTAAAATTTAATCCTTTTAATTTTCTTTTATGAACAATACGCATTTATCTAAGAACAATCTTTCTCAACTTAACTTCGAAGACGAAAGAGTAGACGGCGCTGATAAAGTAACAGGCAAAGCAAAATACACTGCAGAATACAATTTGCCGAATATGGCTTACGGCGTATTTGTAACAAGTAGCATTGCAAAAGGCACCATTAAAAATATAGATACTGCAAAAGCATTGGCATCGCCTGGGGTATTAGATGTGATTTATTATGCGAACTGTCCTGTTGTGCCTGGTTATTTAACCAATGCGGCAGAACGTCCAAAAAATGTTTTTGAATGGCGTGGACATAAAGTGTTGTATGATAATCAAGTTCGATTTTTTGGACAACCTATTGCATTGATTGTGGCAGATAGTTTAGAGAACGCGAACGCAGCCATTCGTTTAGTACGTGCAGAATATGAGTCTCAGGCTTTTGAAACTAATTTTGAACTAGCAAGAAAAGATGCTTCAAAATTAAAAGGAACAGTGGTGTATAAAAGAGGAGCCGAAAATAAATTTAAAGAGGCACAAGCATTTATCGAAGCGGAGTATAGGATTCCAGCAGAAGTGCATCTGCCAATGGAAATGCATGCTACCATTGCTTTTTGGGAAGGGGATGATAAAGTCACACTCTACGATAAAACACAAGGACCAAAAAGTACACAAAGCACTGTGGCACGTACTTTTGGTTTACTAGATAAAAATGTGCGCGTGATTGCAGAAAACGTAGGTGGTGGATTTGGTAGTGGTTTAAGAAGTTGGGCCAATGTGCCTGCTGCTTTGATTGCTGCTAAAAAATTAAACCGTCCTGTAAAAATAGTACTAACCCGTCCTCAAATGTTTTCATTGGTGGGTTATCGTCCGCAGTCTTGGCAAAAAATTGGCATTGGTGCAGATGCTTCTGGTCGTTTTATTGGCATCACACACGAAGCCATTAGTGGCACTTCTCGTTACGAAGATTTTAGAGAAGGCATTGTGAACGTCTCTAAATTTTTATATGCTTGTGAAAACGTAGATACAAAATACAGTATGCTACCACTCGATCTGAGCACGCCTGTTTGGATGCGCGGTCCTGGCGAAGCCACTGGTTCTTATGGTTTAGAGTCTGCGATAGACGAGTTGTCTTATCAATTAAAAATGGATCCAATAGATTTAAGGTTAAAAAACTTTACCGCTATAAATCCTGAAAATAAATTACCATTCTCTGATAACAATCTAAAAGATTGTTATGCATACGGGAAAGAAAAAATTGGCTGGAAAAATCGCCCTACAACCCCTGGTACATTAAAAGAAAATGGTTGGTTGATTGGCTATGGTATGGCCAATGGCGTATTTGGTGCAGGCAAGGGCAGTGCCTCTGTGCGTGCATTGTTAAATAAGGAAGGTAGGTTGACTTTAGAATGTGCAGTGAGTGATATGGGTCCAGGTACCACCACTTCTATGACAATCATAGCTGCTGCTGCAATGCAGATGCCAATTGAAAAAATTAAATTTAAATTAGGTGATTCTGATTTACCTCCAGGCCCTTCACAAGGAGGATCAGGCACAACCTCTACCGTAGGATCTGCAGTGGACTTGGCTTGCACGACTTTAAAACAAAATTTAAAAGATCTAGCCATTAAACTAGTTCCTGCTTTTGCTAATTTAAAATCAGAAGCCATAGAAGTAAAAAATGAAATGGTACTTGCGATTGCTGATCCAAGTATCAAAATCACTATTGTAGATTTATTACAACTAAGCCCTGATAAACAAATTGATTTGATGATTGCATCTACAGGTAAAACTGCGGAGCAATTAAAGTTTACAAGCAATTCTTTCTCTTCGCATTATGTAAAATTGGCGGTGAACCCTAAAGATGGCACCATTAAAATTTTACAAGTAGTGACCACAGGAGATGCAGGGAAAATTATTAGTCCTAAAACCGCAAGAAGCCAAATGATTGGTGGTGTGGTAGGAGGTATTGGGATGGCTTTGACAGAGCAATTGGAAATGGATCATGTGTCTGGTCAAATTATCAATGCAAGTTTTGGCGCCTACCATGTGCCTTTACATTCTCAAATTCCGCCAACTGATGTTTGGTTTGTGAACAAGCCAGATGTCAATATGAATTCGATTGGGGCAAAAGGTATTGGTGAAATTGCTTTGATTGGTTTTGCAGCTGCAGTCACCAATGCAGTTTACAACGCCACTGGAAAAAGAGTAAGGGATTTGCCTATTACACCTGCCAAACTAGGGTTTAAGGGGAAAGTTTAATGGTATTATTTTTGCCGTGAAGCAGAACAAGGTTTTTTATGCACTTTCTATAAAGAAATAATCCACTAAATAGATATTCATCTATTTTATTTCTTTTTTTGACCTTTTTACTTGTAAGTTTAATACATGAAATATTTCAAGATTTTATATGTACAGGTTTTAATTGGTATCATTCTAGGTATCATTGTTGGTTTATTATTTCCAGCCTTTTTTCAAACAGGAAAAATAATTAGTGATGTTTTTATTAGTCTAATTAAAATGGTGATTGCCCCCATTATATTTTTCACAGTTGTATTAGGCATTACTGGTGCTGGTAATATGAAGAAAGTAGGTAGGGTTGGGGGAAAAGGCATCCTTTATTTTGAGATTGTTTCTACCATTGCTTTATTGATTGGCTTAGTGGTAGGCACATTTATTAAGCCGGGTAAGGGGGTTGTTTTAGCAACTACTAACAATGAAAAAGTAGCTGCTTATGTAGATCAAGGAAAAGAAATGAATTGGGTAGATTTTTTTACGCATATTGTTCCTGATAATATCATTGGTGCTTTTGCAAAAGGAGATATCATTCAAATTTTATTTTTCAGTATTTTTTTCGCAGTTGGATTAATGATGATTAAAAAGGGCAATGAAGGGATCATCAATACCTTTGGTGTTATTAATAAAGCGCTCTTTAATATTTTACATATCGTCATGAAACTCAGTCCTATTGGCGCTTTTGGCGGCATGGCGTACACTATGGGAAAATTTGGCATAGGAAGTTTATTAGTATTGGGAAAATTTATGCTTACTTTTTACATCACTGTTTTAATTTTTATCTTTTTGATTCTAAATGGTATTATGCGCTACTATGGCTTTAGTTTAATTAAATTACTGAAGTATCTAAAAGAAGAAATTTTTATTGTCATTGGCGCAAGTAGTAGTGAAGCTGTTTTGCCTTCTGTGATGGAAAAATTAGAACAAGCTGGTTGCGAGAAATCTGTTGTAGGTTTAATTATTCCAACTGGATATAGTTTCAACCTAGATGGCACTTCTATTTATTTAAGTATGGCCATTATTTTTTTAGCACAAGTATTTGATGTTGAATTTTCTATCTCCCAACAATTAACCATTTTTGGAATTTTACTAATCACAAGTAAAGGCGCGGCTGGTGTCACGGGAAGTGGCTTTATCGTTTTAGCTTCCACATTAACGGCAATTAAAGTGATTCCTTTGGAAGGACTTGCCCTACTTATTGGAGTTGACCGTTTTATGAGTGAAGCAAGATCGGTCACAAATTTTATTGGGAACGCAGTGGCTACCGTGGTTATCTCAAAACATGAAAAGGCGATAGATATGGATACATTTAAGAAAGTAGTAGGTGTTTAATTTAAATTAATAAGATTTTGAAACTATCCTCACAAGAATTGCTGTATCACCAAAGTAAAGTAGCCTACTATAGGAATGAGCAATCCTATAAATGCCTATTTCTATATTTTCACCCTACTTTGTATCGGTTTGCATTTAATATTCTACATGACAAGTCGGTTAGTGAAGAAATTGTTTCAGATATCATGTTAAAAATCTGGGAGATGGGAAACAAGCTTTCCCAAATTCAATATTTGAAAATCTTCCTTATAACTTCCGTTAAGAATGCCTGTTTTACCTATTTATCTTCTAAAAAACACCAACATTCTTTGAGCGAATCAATTGATAATGAAGATATTATTAGTATTAATGGGGATAATCCAGAACAACTTTTTATCTATTCAGAAGTGACTCAAAGAGTCAATTTAGTGATTGCCTCCTTGCCTATGAAGTGTCAAATGGTATTTAGACTCATCAAGGAAGAGGGGTTAAGCTATAAAGAAGTTGCAAAAGTGCTTGAAATCTCTCAAAATACCATTGAAACACATATGAGGATTGCTTTAAGGAAAATCAGAATGGACCTTCAGCATTTTTTAAAATAGGTTTAAATCATAAAAAGGGATAAATAATTGGATTTGCCTTAACGGTAAGGCTCAATAATCTAGTCTTAGTATAGTATAACAATGAATAAACAAACAGAACAATACTTTTTTGACTTGTTAAGCTTAAAGCTTTCTGGTGACGCGTCTGAATCGCAGTTGGCAGAAATTTCTACAATTTTACAAGCCAATCCTTCTTTACAGTTCTTATATGATCAAATGATTGAGCCTGTTTACTGTGAAAAGGAAGCTACATCTATCGCAGATCAAGCATATGCTTCTCATTATGTTAAAATGCAATTGGCGGGCAAGTTTGAATCCATCAATGACAATATTTTTGAACCTCAGATAGAAAAATCTCCTAGTTTTTCAAAAAGAAAATTTGCTTTGATAGGCATTGCAGCCTGTGTATTTACCGTCTTTTTTATCAATTATTCCCTTCTGTTAGATAAGAGTGTTATCAAACAAAATAACAATGCTTTTGTAAATGAAATCGTCACTAAAAGGGGTTCAAAGTCTTCTATAAAATTACCAGACGGCACCATTGTCCGCTTAAATACCGATAGTAGATTAACCTACCTCAATTTTGCTGCAGGTAAGACTAGAGAAGTTACGCTTGTAGGTGAAGCCTATTTTGATGTGGCACATGATAGCTCAAGGCCATTTATCATACACACTGGAAAGATCAATATAAAAGTGCTAGGCACTTCATTTAATGTACGAAATTATCCACAAGATAAAGAATCGGAGACCTCCTTAATTAAAGGTAAGATTGAAGTTTCGCTAAAATCAAGACCCGAGGATATCATCATATTAAAGCCAACTGAAAAATTAATTATTGCGAAAGAACAAGACGAATTAAGTGCGGCAACAAAGGTTAAAAGTAGTAATGACAATAAAGTGGTATTAACTTCAATCACCTATTTAAGGCACGATAGCTTGGTCGCTGAAACATCTTGGTTAAATGACAAATTGGTATTTGTGAATCAACCACTCGAAAAAATAGCAATTGAATTAGAAAGAAAATATGCCATAAGCATCACTTTTAAAGAAGAAAAAGTAAAAAAATATAGGTATACGGGCGTATTTGAAAATGTGAGTTTAGAAAAAGTATTTCAATTAATCAAGTATTCTAAAAATATTAACTATAAAATAGATGATAAAAATATTGTGATTGAATAAGAATTTATACTTCCTATAAATTCTAATAAGATTACAAAGTTGACGGCAATAATTTTTTTAACAATGGACTTAATTAGCTTATTAATAACCAATAAAAGAAAACCTATGGAAAAAAAAGAATCTTTTCCAATTAAAAATCTTCTTTTCTCTGTCACAAGAGGAATCAAAATTGGATTTTTATTAATTATCATTTCAATTCAGCTTTCAGCAAAAAACTTTGCACAGCAAAAAATTTCGTTGGATTCAGAAAGAACTGATATACAAACTGTTTTTAAAATGATTGAAAAACAGTCAACTTATCGCTTTTTTTACAGCAATGATGTATTGCCTGCAAACAAAGAAGTTACAGCGCAATTCAAAGATGCTTATGTCGAAGTGATCTTGAATAAAATATTAGATGGACTTCCAGTTACATGGAAATTCATCGATGACAAAAACATTGTCATCTCTAATAAAACAAGTAATTACACGTCTGCTACAGCTTCATATTCCGTAATAGCTGATACTGTTGTTTCAGGCGTTGTTAGAGCTTCTGAAGATGGCGAGCTACTTAAAGGAGTGAGTGTGACTGTTAAGGGTAGCACGCTTAAAACAATAACAGATGACAATGGAAGGTATCAAATCAAGTTAGCTACAGTGAATAACACTTTAGTTTTTACCTATGTTGGTTATGCAAACAAAGAAGTGTCTGCAAGCAAGTCTAGTGATTTAAATGTAGCATTAAAAGCAAATTCACAAGCCTTAGATGAAGTGGTTGTAGTAGGTTATGGTAAACAAAAAAGAAAAGAAGTTACCGGTGCGATTGCTAGTATCAATGAATCTCAACTTAAGGAGATTGCAGTGAGTAGTTTTGAGAATGCCATTCAAGGTCGAGTAGCAGGTTTAGAGGTGTCAGTACCTTCTGGAGAACCTGGTTCGGCTCCAGTGATTAGAATTAGAGGTTCTGCATCTATTTCAGCAGGAAATGATCCTTTATATGTAATAGATGGTTTACCAATTTCAAGTAATTCTGGTTTACAACAAAATATTGGACAAAGAACAGAGGCTTATACAGTTCCAAAAATCAATCCTTTTACAACGATCAATCCAAATGATATACAATCTATTGAGGTGTTAAAAGATGCTTCTGCAGCTGGTATCTATGGATCAAGAGGCTCGAATGGGGTGATTATGGTAACGACTAAAAAAGGATTAAAAAATAGAAAACAAATTTCATTCAATGCTTATACAGGTGTCAACGAAGCAATGAACTTGCCAGAACTAATGAACTCAGAAGAATTAATCCAATACACCAAAGAAACTAGAAACAATAACTATTTGCAAACCAACGATCCTACAAATCCTGCAAGTAAAACATACAATGCGCTTTATAATCCTAATACAAATGCTGGTAGAGGAACACAAGCCAATTTCTTAATTCCAGAAAAATATATCAACTGGGATGGCACGAATACTGATTGGTTAAGCTTAGTGCTTTCAAGAGGTATGGTTTCAAACTATAATTTATCTGTTAGTGGCGGAAAAGACAATATGACTTATTATACTTCAGCTGGTTATTATACCGAAGAAGGTACAATCAAAGGTTCTAAATTTGATCGCTATACTTTTAGAGCAAATGTGGTAGATGATGTTTCCTCTAGACTTCAAATTGGATCTAGTGTTAATATTGCTTTTACAGATAACAATCGTTTACCAGCGAATGGACCTTATTTTGCTTTACCTCCAGGGATTATTTATGATGCGATGGTGCACTCTCCAGTGATTAAACCTTATTTAGCTGATGGAAGTATCAATCAGTCTGATAACCAAAATCAATTAGGTGCTTATATGACAACTGCTAATAATCCATTAGCAACGATGCAAGCAATTAAGGAGAACATTCGCAATCTTAGAATCTTTGGTAATAGCTATCTTAAGTATACTATCTTACCAGATTTATCATTCAAGACCTATATCGGTATTGATCTTGATAATTATCAGCAGTCTTATTATAAAGGGGTTACCTTATTATATAGAGGCGCTACAAAGCCTGATCCATTTGCAAAGTCTAGTACTTCACAAGGATTAAATTGGATTTGGGAAAATACATTAGATTATTCTAAAACATTGAATGACCACACATTGACATTACTTGGAGGTTATACTGCACAAAAACAAAACAACGACTTGCAATTTATCCAGGCGAATAGTTTCCCGGATGATCAAGTAAAAACAATTAGCGGTGGTATTGTTACAGGTGGATCTGCTGTAAAAGAACAATGGACTTTAGTTTCTGCTTTAGCAAGAGCGAACTACTCATATAAGGATAGATATTTATTATCTACGTTAATAAGATCGGACAAGTCATCAAGATTTGGTACTGGTAATCAAACTGGGGTATTCCCATCTATTTCTGCAGGTTGGAGAATTGACCAAGAATCATTTATGTCAAATATTGAATCTATCAATGAATTAAAACTTAGAGCAAGTTATGGTTTCACTGGTAACTTCCAGATTCCAAACTACGGTTCTATTGGTTTATTAAATAATGCAAATTATGTATTTGGCAATGCTTTGGTGAATGGTATTGGTAGATCAACTTTAAATAATGATCAATTAAGCTGGGAGTCTAAAAAGCAATTAGATATTGGTTTGGACTTTGGTTTGTTTAACGATCGTATTTATGGTGGATTTGATTATTATAATAGTGTTACATCAGATTTATTGTTGAATGTAAATATTGCTTCCTCTGCTGGTTTTACAACTGCATTAACAAACGTTGGTGAGGTTGAAAATAAAGGAGTTGAGTTTACTTTGAATACAAGAAATACTGTAGGCAAGTTTCAATGGTCAACAGATTTTAATATCAGTGCGAACAGAAACAAAGTGTTGAAACTTGGACCAACTGGAGATCCTATTTTGAGTGTGGGTAGTGCTGGCGATATTAGACATATCACAAGAATTGGTGATCCAGTAGGAAGCTACTATGGCTATCAAGTGGTTGGAGTCTATCAAACAATGGATCAAATTAAAGCTGCACCAAAAGATTTATTAGTTGGAGCAGGAGGTGCAAGACCTGGTGACTTACAATTCAAAGACGTAAATGGGGATGGTCAAATTACGCAATTAGATAGAACAACTCTTGGTAACTACATGCCTGATTTTACTTATGGTATCACGAATAAATTTAGATATGCCAATTTTGATTTAAGCATCTTCGTTCAAGGCGTAGAGGGTAGAGAAATTCTGAATTTGACCCAAAGACACCTTTTCAATGGTGAAGCTAATTTCAACTCTTATGCTGCATATAAAGACAGATGGGTTTCTGCTGAACAACCAGGTAATGGTAAAATTCCAAGAGGAGATAGTAACTCTGGACTGCACGGTTTTAATATGAGACCATCCTCTTTCCAGGTGGAAGACGGATCTTATGTTAGATTAAGAAATGTAACTCTTGGATATGAATTTCCGGTTAAAGGACTTTCTAAAAAAGCGAGAGTATATGTAACTGGTACCAATTTATTCATATGGTCTAACTATTTAGGTTTTAATCCAGAAGTACAACAACAAGCAACGAACAATCTTGTTCCTGGAGAAGATTATGGAGCATATCCTATCTCTAGAACTTTTTTAGTTGGATTTAACATTACATTTTAATTAAAAGAATAAATAAACGAATATGAAAAAATATATATTATACGCCTTATTAATTCTTGTACATTCATCATGTAGCAAAGAATTTACTGAGTTGTCTCCAATTTCGGAGAGAAATATTCAATCTGCCTATAAGACAGAGGCTGATTTTGCTGTAGCAATCAATGGTTTGTATGATGCACTTCAATTAAATGGTACATATGGTAAAACATATCTATTGTTGAATGAAATGAGATCAGATAATACATTGAATGGTGGTGGTTGCAATGGTATCGCGCAATCACTTTGTGAGGTTGAGCTCTTTAAAGAAATCACAACAGCGAATGAGTTGTCATCTGCTTGGTCTGATTCTTACAGAGGGATAGCTCGTTGTAATATCATTCTAGATAAAATTGATGCATCTGCTGTACCTGACGCTTTAAAGAAAAGATACAAAGGGGAAGCACTTTATATCAGATCATTATTGTATTATAATTTAGCAATTTTATTTGGCAATATACCTTTACAGCTAACTGATGTGGCATCTCCTGCAGATGTTAATTTGAAACAATATCCTGCAACAGATATTTACAAACAAGTGATTACAGATTTAGTTGCAGCAGAACCTTTACTGCCTGCCAAATATACTGGAGCTGATATAGGCCGCGTAACCAGTGGTGCTGTGAATACATTATTGGGTAAAGTTTATTTAACCAATGGAGATAAAGCATCTGCTATTGTAGCTTTAAATAAAGTAGTCGATTCTAAGAATTATAGTTTAGTAACCGATTATGCAAAATTATGGGGTGCAGCCAACGAAAATGGACCAGAATCTATTTTTGAAATTCAATATAAAACTGGAGGCCAAGGAGAAGGTAGTGGCTATTTTGAATATTTTGCTTCTATCATTGGTAGAGCTGGTGGTGTAGGTGGTGGCAATACCCCAATGACAATGACCCCAGATTTATTGGCTGCCTATAAAACAGGTGATTTACGCTATGCTAAATCTGTTTATAGAAATAACAAAATACCAGATACCACTTATTCTTTAAAATATATTTCTACTCAAACCACCACATTTGATGGCGATAACAATTGGTATGTTGCAAGATATGCAGATGTATTATTAATGTTAGCAGAAGCCTTAGGGGAATCTGCACAAGCCTATACTTATATCAATCAAGTTAGAGCAAGAGCTGGATTAGCTGCAATCAGTGCAACTACTGCTGGTACTTTTGCACAGAAATTATTAGACGAACGCAGAATAGAGTTTGCTTTAGAAAATCATCGTTGGCAAGATCTATTGAGATTTGGCGTTGCTAAATCAGTCATGGCAAAACAACTAGCTGTTACTGAAGCGGATATCCGACTATTGTTTTGGATTCCTCAAAAGGAAATTGATGTATCAAACGGAAAATTGGTTCAAAACCCAGGATTATAAATTATAAAATAAAATATTTACAATGAAAAAAGTTTTAATTGCTACAGTATTATTCATTTTTGTTTTCAGTTTGAATACAAATGCACAAGCTCAAGATAAAAGAATTAGAGTTGTAGCTGTATTTGCACACCCTGATGACGCAGATTCTAAAATGGGCGGAACGGCTGCTCTATTAGCTAAAATGGGCGTTGCTGTAAAATTTGTTGCATTAACGAATGGTGATGCTGGTCACTATGCAGAAGGGGGTGGTGTATTAGGACAAAGAAGAAGAGAAGAAGCACAACGTGCTGCAAAAAAATATGGTATCGATGAATATGTTGTATTAAATAATCATGATGGTGAATTATTACCAGACTTGAATGCTAGAATGCAAGTGATTCGTGAAATCAGAAAATGGAATGCAGATGTAGTTTTAGGCTTACGTCCTAACGATTATCATCCTGATCATAGAAATGCAGGAAAATTAGTTGAAGATGCATCTTATATGGTTGCTGTGCCGAATGTAGCAGCAGACGTACCTGCTTTAAAGAAGAATCCTGTTTTCTTATACATGCAGGATAATTTCAAAAAGCCTAATCCATTTAGTCATGATATTGTAATCGGTATTGATGAAGTATTAGATCAAAAAGTAGATGGTTTAAATGAACATACCTCTCAAATGTATGAGTGGTTACCTTGGATTAGTAATGGTGGTGAAATAGATCCTAAAGTGCCAAAAGATCCAGCAGAAAGAAAAGCTTGGTTAAAAAGTCGTTGGATGGGAAGAAACATGAGTGAAGCACAAAAAGCTGGATTAGCTAAATGGTACTCTCCTGAAAAAGCTGCTAGTTTTAAATTTGCTGAGTCATTTGAGATCACAGAATACGGCGCACAGCCAACAGAGGCTGATATCAGAAGACTATTTCCTATGTTGAAAAATAAATAAGTTAATTTCTATCAATTCCTAGTCTTGATATACATCAAGACTAGGAATTTAAATATCTAATGTGAAAAAGAATTACTTCATAGTAGGCCTTGTTTTGTTGACTTTTTTTGTCATCTCTTTTTTGACAAATATCATTGGTCCACTCATTCCAGAGATTATCAATTCTTTTAGCTTAAGCTTAACCTTAGTTTCCTTTCTTCCTTTTGCATTTTTCATTGCTTATGGCTTTATGTCCATACCGGCTGGTATCATGACTGAAAAATATGGAGGAAAATTTGTGATGCTTTTTGCTTTTGCTATTGCATTGATAGGCGCATTGCTTTTTGGGTTATTTCCCAAATTCAATATGGCCATTATTTCTTTGTTTTTAATTGGATCTGGTATGGCGATGCTTCAAGTGGTCATTAATCCACTATTGCGAAGCGCTGGGGGTGAAGCCGAGTTTTCTTTTTATTCCTTAATGGGTCAATTGTTTTTTGGACTAGCTTCCTTTCTTAGTCCACTAGTGTATACATATTTATCTCAAAATATGAGTACAAGTAATAATACCTTATTTTATTTACTTAAGAAAGTGGTTCCGGCAAATTTGACATGGGTTTCCTTTTATTGGGTATTTGCTTTTATTTCTTTAATCATGCTCTTGGTCATTGCAGCGTTTAAATTTCCAAAAATTGAATTAAAAGAAGACGAAAAAGCTGGTGCATTTAAAGTGCATATTGAACTACTTAAAAATAAAACAGTACTACTCTATTTTTTAGGCATATTCTGTTATGTTGGTTCTGAACAGGGTGTCGCTAATTGGATTTCACAATTTTTATTTACATACCATGCGTATGATCCTCAAACAGTAGGTGCTCAGGTAGTTTCCTGGTTTTGGGGGATGATGACGGCAGGCACATTTGTTGGTTTAATTTTAGTAAAATTATTTGATACAAGAAGCATATTGATTTTATTTACCGCATTGGCTATTTTTTCTTTATCCATTGCATTATTTGGAGGAGCTAGCATTACATTATATGCATTCCCTGCAGTTGGTTTTTTTATTGCAGTGATGTATCCAATCATCATTTCTCTAGGTCTAAATTCAGTTCCTGCGCACCATGGATCTTTTGCAGGTATTTTAATGACAGGTATTTGTGGAGGAGCAATTATTCCGTTGATCGTAGGCGTGCTAGGAGATTATTTTACACTTAAATATGGCATGCTCTTTTTATATATCACTTTTGGCTTTATACTTTCTATAGGAATATGGGCCAAGCCTTTAATTAATAACAGTAAAATTAACTAATTTATACCCCTTAATAGGTTCATTTTAAAACGCTACAATGAAAAAAAATAACATTTTACTACTCATTATTTTTCAATTTATTTTGATTAATAGTTTAGTAGCTTCTGAGAAAATTCCTTTACTGATTGAAAAGAATGTCCCAGGTGCACCACAATTACTAGGTATCCCGTTTCCTAAAGACAAACTACAATCAAGTGATCACGTGAGGGTATTGAATGCTTTGGGAGAAGAGATTCCTTCTCAAATTACTATTGTCAATACTTGGGAGCCAGTTTCGACAAGTGTTAAATGGGTATGGGTATTTTTCTTTTCTGATACTCAAAACAAGTACAGTGTTGAATTTGGAGCAGATGTGGTTCGTAAAGAATTTACTGGAGATCGCTTAATTGTGGAAAATAATCAAAGACCCTATGGTAGAGTTAGAGTGAACACGGGACCATTACAATTTACCATTAATAGACTTGGTGGTGGATTCCTAGACAAGGTTGAACTGGATTTAGATCGTAATGGCTTTGATGAGAAAGACTTAATTGCTGAGTCTAGCAAATCTAGAGGCACATTTTTAAATATATTAGACCAATCTGGAATTGATACTTCTAGAGTTAAAATAAACCACAGTGTTCAAGAAAAAGGATCTGGTCCATTACATGCCATCATTAGAATTGAAGGCGACTATTTGTACAATAAAAAAGACAATAATACTTCACCATTTGTGATGCGTATCCATGCGTATGCTGGTAAATCTTATATCAAAGTCTTACATAGTATCGTGTATACAGGAGATCCAGATATGCATAAAAAAGCAGTAGGAGAGTATGCATCTATAGCGACACAAAATAAAAGTATTGTAGATGAAAATGCATTAAAGAATGATCCAGGATGGATGATTCCAAACGATCAAATTAGTTCAGCTGGTTTTCAGATTAAATATTTTCTAAATGGCGAAAAACAATTTAAAACCGGGAATTTTGATGGCAGTTGGACTGCACCTGGCGTTGAAAAAATAATTGAATTAAATAACCTTCAAAAAGAGTCTATTTCTCTGGTTCAAACCGGCCCTAATTTAAATAGCTTACCAGCTTTAAATACCACTACGCCAACCGTTCAGACAAAAGGTTTTGATGGCAGCTTGAAATTAGACCAGAAAGAAATCTTTAAAAAAGAGAAAGCTTCTGGATGGATCACCATTTCAGATAATAAATGGGGAATAGGTGTAGGTATTCGTAACTTTTTTGAGGAATACCCTAAAGAAATTGCAATTCAAGGAGACAGTAATTTTTTATACACTTATATCTGGTCCCCAAGTGTGACACCAATGGCTTTTGCAAGAGCAACAGGCATGCCTGATAGTGAGATGCTAGGTAATTTTGCACAAGGTTTGGCGAAGACGACTGAATTTGTATATGATTTTTATGATGCCAAAACACCACATACTGAAATTCTAAAACAATTGAATTATTTTTTAGATCCACCAGTGACACATGCAAATGCTGACTGGTATTCAAAAAGTAATGTATACGGAGATTTTTCAGTTCGTTCAGAAAAAAATCCTGAATTAGAGCGTTCTTTAGATTACAAGTTTGAATGGATGAAATTCAATCAAAAATGGGAACCTTGGTATGGGATGTTGAATTATGGGGATTTTCAAACTTATTACATTAAGAATAAGTGGAACACCTGGACCAATAATGAACCAGCGAATGATTTTATGTGGTGGATGGAGTTTATGAGAACGGGTAATAGAGATTATTACCTTACTGCTCAATCAAATTCTGCACATGCTATGGACGTGGACAATATCCACTGGCCAGCACCAAAAAGATACCTTGGAGATACCAATAATTCAATTGACTTTTTTGATAACAAAGAAAAAGGAAGTATTGGTGCAAGCCCTTATCTAGGAATGGGAAGAAGGCATGCCAATCAACATTATACTTCCTTATTATCTGCGCACGTATGGGTGCAGGGCTGGATTGCTTCTTATTTATTAACTGGCAACCATAGAGCACTAGATGTGGCGGAACAAACAGGAGACCTGTATTTAAGAAGAATTTTTGGGGACCATGATTTACGTGGTAGAAGATTGTATTTATCTGTTTGGAATTTATCAGAGATATATGATGTAAACAAGAAAGA
>JBILCS010000091.1:0-6366 GCA_044353005.1 Sediminibacterium sp.
TACCAGACAATGAGTTAGCGTATAATCCAGCTTTAGCCGGATCTGCTCCAACTAAGAATCCTAAGCAGTAATTGCTATTTAGGTAATATTTTGAAACAAGACCCCCTCGGGGTCTTGTTTTTTTATTTACCTATAGTAACTTTAAGGTATAATAGCAATCCTATGAAAATCTTATTTACCTGTTTCTCTTTTTTTCTAGCCACTTTTAGCTTCGCACAAAGCAATTCAATTTCAACGACCAGCAAATGGGGGCAACAAATTTTCCTAAGTGATGTAAACGGACAAGCATTCGTAAATAAATACGAAGGTATTTCGGGATCAGTGTATGATAACACGGAATATCAATTAGCAAAAATTATATTAAAAGATGGCAGGGTATATAATGATGTGAAAACAAGAATCAATTTGCTTGAACAGGAAGTTAATTTTATTGCATCTAACGGACAAGAAGGCTTTCTTGGAAAAGGGATGGCTTCAGAAATAACTTATCAAGATAATAGCGGGTCTAATTTAGAAGCAAAGGTATTTCAATGTGGTTTCCCTCCAATTGACAATCAAAATAGAATCTCATTTTATCAAATCTTATTAAACGATAAAACAAGTTTACTTAAATCTGTTTATAAAAGTATACAAGAACGTAATAATGATATGTCAGGTGAACGCTATAAAGAATTTGCCACCTATGAAAATATGTACTTGTTAAAAGAAGGTACGATGGTCCGAATCAAAAAAGATAAATCCAATCTAATAGCGTTATTACAGGATAAGAATCAATCGATAAAAAAATATATCGATGATCAAAAACTAAACTTAAAAAACGAAGCACATTTAATTGATTTATTGAAATACTACAATACCTTATAAATGGACTTTGTTGAACAATTAAATCAATGGGGGCGCGAAAAAAAGCCCTTTGTTTTTCTCATTGATTTTGAACAAAAAAAGCCTTTGGCTTGGCTGGCTGATGAATGCCCTGATTGGTTTCAATTTAAATTTACAAAAGCTAGTTCAGTAAAAAAGGAGCTACAAAATTCTAATACAATTGATCAAACATTTTCATCAGTTGACAATAAGGATGTAAATAGTGTTGAGAATAATAGTTTTATAAATAAAGCACAACAGTCAAATGGGCTTCTGATAAAGCATCCTATAAATACTTCTGACTATCAGTATAAGTTCAATCAAGTAATGGACGCATTGCACAAGGGAGATAGTTTTTTGATGAATTTGACCATCCCTACACCGGTCCAAAATACAGTCAATTTTCAAACCTATTTTGACCACGCAAAATCTAAATATGTGGTTTGGTTAAAAAACGATTTCATTGCTTTCTCTCCAGAGACATTTATACAAATTGAAGCAGGAACCATTTCGACTTTTCCAATGAAAGGCACCATTGATGCAAGTTTACCCAATGCAAAAGAATTGCTGCTCAATGACCCCAAAGAATTGGCCGAGCATGCCACCATTGTAGATTTATTAAGAAATGATCTAAGCAGGGTAGCGTCCAAAGTGAGGGTCACTAATTTTAGGTACTACGAAGAGATTCCTACGCAAAGTGGCATGATTGGTCAAGTGAGTTCAGCCATACAAGGCGAATTGCCAAAAGATTATGCAGCTAGGATTGGTAGTATTTTATATGAATTATTACCAGCAGGATCGGTATCTGGAGCACCTAAAAAGAAAACAGCCGAATTGATTGCTTCAATAGAAGGAACAGACCGCGGGTATTATACGGGCATTGCCGGCTATTTTGACGGCGTAAACTTAGATAGTTGTGTATTGATTCGTTACCTTGGAGCAGACCAAATATACCATAGTGGTGGCGGCATTACTTTTCAAAGTGATATGGCATCTGAATATCAAGAAATGATTAATAAAGTATATGTCCCAGTTTTTTGAAAGCATCCGCATTAATGAAGGCATTGCTGAAAACTTAAACTTTCATCAGGCTAGGGTCCATAAAACCTTAAACGCCTTTGATGCATCTCATAACAGCATTGAATTAACGACGATTATACAGGAATTAGTTTTACCTACGCTTGGGTTGTATAAACTGAGAATTTCCTATGATCTTAATGGCAACTATGAAGCCAAATGCAATCCTTATCAATATAAGCAAATCAATCATTTCGCCTTAGTGGATATGAAGGGACAATCTTACAATTATAAATATGCAAATAGAGACTGGATCCATGAAGCCTTAGCCCAATCAGGTAAAGACGAAATCATGATGCATGAAGATGGATTCATTAAGGACTGTTCTTATACCAATATTGTTTTTTTCGATGGGGCAAATTGGTATACTCCTGAGTCACCATTATTAGAAGGTACCCAACGCGCAAAGTTAATACAGGAGGGTATTATAATTCCCAAAGCATTGCATATAAATGACCTCCCTAATTTTATAGAATTCAAATGTATCAATGCAATGATTCACTGGGAAGATGCAATTAATTATCCAACTCATTTAATTAAGCATTAATTTCATCTAAATCTAGTTTACATGATGATTGCTTTAGTGTTCATTTTTATTATTGGGTATCTTTTAATTACTTTAGAGCATGCTATCCATATTAATAAATCAGCTATAGCATTGATCACGGCTGTACTTTCTTGGACCATTTTAGTAATGAATCCAACGAATAAGGAGGCAGCATTAGGAACACTTGGACATCATTTTAGTGGTGTTGCTGAAATTGTTTTTTTCCTTTTAGGTGCTATGACCATTGTTGAGCTGATTGATGCACATGATGGGTTTCAGAATATCACAGAAAAAATCAAAACAACCAATAAGTCAAAATTTATTTGGACCATTTCACTTGTTACATTTTTTCTTTCTGCAGTCCTTGATAATCTTACAAGTACCATAGTGATGCTATCCATTGTCAATAAATTAGTAAAAGACAAGATGGTAAAATGGCATTTACTAGGCTTGGTGGTGATCTCCTCAAATGCAGGCGGGGCATGGAGTCCCATAGGAGATGTGACTACAACCATGTTATGGATTGGACATCAAATTACGCCATTGAATATCATCAAAGAAACATTTTTAGCAAGTTTAGCTTGTATGGTTGTGCCAACTTTGATCATCAATTACAGAATCAAAGGAAGTATCCTATTAGAAGAAAAAGTGCTAATCAATCAAAATGTAATTTCTAATGCTTTAGATAGAAATTTAGTTTTCTTCATTGGCGTATCCTGTTTGTTATTCGTTCCATTTTTTAAAGCCATCACGGAACTTCCTCCCTATATGGGCATGTTATTTAGCTTAGGGATCATGTGGGTGCTAACAGAGCTCATGCATCATAACAAAGTGTCAGACGAAAAAGGAAATTTATCAGTAAGTCATGCTCTAAGGAAAATAGATACCCCAAGTATTTTATTTTTTGTAGGAATATTAATGAGTATTGCTGCATTAGAACAAGTTGGATTGCTTACAAGTCTTGCAGCTTATTTTGATCATCAATTTAATGATATAAAAATCATCGCCATTGTAATAGGGCTTTTGTCCTCGATAGTTGATAATGTACCAATGGTAGCTGCTTTACAAAGTATGTATAGTCTTGACAGCTATCCTACAGACCATTATTTTTGGGAATTTTTGGCCTATACCGCAGGAACGGGAGGCTCCGTTTTAATTATAGGCTCAGCAGCCGGAGTAGCTGTAATGGGTATCGAAAAAATTGACTTCTTTTGGTACCTCAAAAACATCAGCTGGATCGCATTGATAGGATTTATAGCTGGCGCCTTGGTTTTTATCCTACAAAATGCTTAATTTTGATGTTGAAACATTGAAAAGTTATTTATGCAAACAGTATTACATACCGCAGAATCAAGAGGAGACGCCAACCATGGTTGGTTACATAGTAAACACAGCTTTAGTTTTGCCAATTATTACAATCCAGCAAAAACACATTTTGGGGTGTTGCGTGTATTGAATGATGATTTTGTAGCTGCGGGTATGGGTTTTGGATTACATCCTCACGACAATATGGAAATCATTTCTATTCCTTTGGAAGGGGATTTAGCGCATCAAGATAGCATGGGCAATCAAACTGTTATTAAACACGGAGATATTCAAGTGATGAGTGCAGGCACTGGTGTTAAGCATAGTGAGTTCAATCACAATAAAGACAAGCCAGTTAAATTTTTACAAATTTGGGTGATGCCTAATAAAAAGAACGTAACACCTCGTTATGATCAAATCACTTTAGATCCTGCAAACAGAATCAATACTTTACAACAAATAATTTCTCCAAATGCAGGCGATGCTGGTGTGTGGATTCATCAAGACGCTTGGTTTCATATAGGCAAATTTGACCTTGACTTTACTACAACCTATAATTTAAAAAAAGCGGGTAATGGTCTTTACGCTTTTGTATTATATGGCAGTTTTGAACTTGCAGGGCAAACATTAGCAGAAAGAGATGCATTAGGCATCACCGACTTTGATGAATTCGAATTGAAAGCGTTAACCAAGGATGCAGAGATATTACTAATGGAAATACCAATGCAATTAGCTTAATGCTTAGACTAATCTAAGGACTATTGAATTAAATAGTGTAAAAGAATGTCTTCTTGAAATTTTTGCACATCAACTAATTCAAGATTGTAAGCATTATCTAAGTGATTTGATTTATCTATTCCTAACATCTGGATTGCCTGTTGATCATTTAACAACTTTGGTGCGATAAACCAGTACAATTCATCTGCCATATTTTGATCAATTAAACTTGCATTTAATTTTTGCCCACCTTCAGCCAGGATTGAGTAGAGTCCTTTATCCAATAATTGAGCGGTAATAGAGCTAAAAACCAAACCTTCAGAATTAAAAGCACCTTCAATCAACTCAATTGAACTAGCATTGACCGGTGTATTTATTTTATCAGTAATGAAGTAAATTTTTGTGTTTGTTCGATCATAAAAAATGGGTAGTTTGTCAAATTCTTTATTCAATAAAGTAAGGTCCTTGTCAATTATCACAAGGTTTGTTTCTTTTATTGGATTACCCTCTATTCTAATAGTGAAACTTGCATTGTCTTGTAAAATTGTTTTATAGGATGTTAATATGGCATCAGTGTTTGATCTCAATTGAGCATGTACAAATTGTCTCGAATCTTCATTGCTTATCCATTTACTATTATTATTCCGATCTGCAATTTTACCGTCAATTGTACTAGCAGTTTTTAATATGAAGTATGGACGCAGTTTTATATGTTGTGTAAAAAATCTTTTGTTTAATGTTATAGCAGAATGATCATTGATTATTTCAACTTCAATACCAGCTAGTCTAAGCTTTTCGACACTTTCAACTTTTGGATTGGGGTCTAGACTCGCTATGACTACTTTTTTAAATTGATGTTGGATGATTAAATCTGCACATGGAGGCGTTTTCCCATAATGAGAACAAGGTTCTAAGCTAATATAGATGGTGGTTTGACTAAGGTCTGTGGTTTTTTGCAGGGCTTGCTCAATTGCAAAGACCTCAGCATGGGGCCCTCCTAATTTTTGATGAAATCCTTCACCAATAAGGTTACCCTCATGGTCTATTATAACTGCACCTACAAAAGGATTTGGCCGTATTTCGTTTTCATTTGCAGATTTAGCTAAATTAATACAGTAATCTATAGCCTCTTTCTTATTCATTGATTTATCTTTGCAATTCAAAATTACTCAAACCAAAGCATATGTTTACAGGTATTGTTCAAAAAGGGGAAATACATGCAATTGCTCCATCCGAAGATGGATGGGAACTAGCAATCAACATGGCTCAATTTGCTGCCATTGTTCAAATAGGAGATAGTGTGGCGATAGATGGTGCTTGCCTAACTGTAACTAAAGTAGTGGACGATAAGATGTATTTTTTTGTTTCTACAGAATCGATTGCAAAGACAACCATCAGAAATTATAAGACAGGAGATACCGTGAATACCGAATTACCAATGCAACCAAATGGCTACCTAGGGGGTCATTATGTACTAGGTCATGTGGATGCGACTGCTAAAGTCACCGAAATTAAGATCACCCCTACTGCTTGGTTTTTAACCATTCAAGTGCCTGAACAATTTGTAAAATATATTGTTTATAAAGGGTCTATTGCAATCAATGGAGTAAGTCTAACAATCAATGAGGTGCGTGATCAGCTGATTGATCTTTGTATTATTCCAACCACCTTAGACAAGACCAATATCAATCAACTTTCGGTTGAAAGTATTGTCAATATTGAATTTGATATTTTAGCAAAATATACAGAACAGTTACTTCTAAAAAGAAATGTGTAATGTTTGATCATGTGCAGGAAGCTTTAAATGCTTTTAAATCAGGGGAACCAATTATATTGGTAGACGACGAAGACAGAGAAAA
>JBILCS010000092.1:0-6294 GCA_044353005.1 Sediminibacterium sp.
TGGCCGTTGGCTTAAGGTCATCCTTAGGAAAACCTTTTGTACTAAGGAATTCAATCAAGGTATCTTGACCGATGTTGAATTCTTTAGCAGCTGCTAACAGTCTTGGTAGTTTCAATTCTGACATTCTAATGTTTTTTGTCTCTTTTTTTGAACAGAGACGCGTTCCTTTTACAAATATACTTCTATTTAAAGGTTATTCACCTTTAGCAAACTCTTCTGTCAAGACACGGCGGACTTCCGCAATAGTCTCCACTTCTAAGTCAGTTCTTTTTTCTAATTCTTCTGCACTTAATTTTAATACACTTCTTCCTGTATCACAACCAACACGCTTAAACTCATCGATGATCCATGCTTCAATCTCATCGCTAAATTCATCTAAATCAATATCAAATTCATCTACAATTTCTTCGTCTTCGCGATACACATCTAATTCATAACCTGTTAATTCAGAAGCCAATTTGATATTCACTCCACGACGGCCAATTGCTAAAGAAACTTGATCTGATTGTAAGTATACTTCTGCACGCTTAGTTTCAGCATCAATGTTCATATAGCTAATTTTTGATGGCGTCAATGAACGTTGAATCAATAATTGTGTATTCGTTGTAAAATTAATGACATCAATATTTTCATTCTTTAACTCTCTCACAATACCATGAATACGAGAACCTTTCATACCCACACAAGCACCTACTGGATCAATACGATCATCGAATGATTCAACAGCTACTTTAGCACGCTCACCCGGCTCACGTACAATTTTCTTAATGGTGATTAAGCCATCAAAAATTTCTGGTACTTCTATTTCTAATAATTTAGCTAAGAATAACGGGCTTGTTCTAGATAAGATAATCACAGGTGAATTATTTTTCATATCCACTCTTGCAATCACTGCTCTAATGGTTTCTCCCTTCTTGAAAAAATCCTGAGGAATTTGTTCTGTTTTTGGAAGGATTAATTCGTTGCCTTCTTCGTCTAATAACAATACTTCTTTCTTCCAAACCTGATAAATTTCGGCATTGATGATTTCACCAATTCTATCAGAATATTTTTTTACTAAAACGTTTTTCTTTAAATCATTGATACGAGATGCCAATGTTTGCTTTGCAGCCAAGATAGCACGACGTCCAAAATCATAAATATTCACTTCTTCTAATAATTCCTCACCTATCTCAAAGTCAGGCTCTATCTTGATTGCGTCAGAATAAGAAACTTCAGCTAAAGGATTGTCTACATCATCATCAGGTCTGATTTCACGACGGCGAATGATTTCCAAGTCACCTTTTTCTGCATTCACAATTACGTCGAAGTTTTCATCGCTACCATATTTTTTTCTCAATAAGGTTTTGAAAACATCTTCTACCACTTTCATCATCGTAGGACGATCTATATTTTCAGCGTCTTTAAACTCCGCGAAAGCTTCAATTAAATTTATACTTGCCATAACATCATTTTTTTATCAAGCGATCATGCTTGAGATTTGTTAAAATTGAATTTGTACTATAGTTGATTTTATATTATCAAATGGAATAAGCATGGATTCTTGGGTTGCTTTTTTTCCCTTCCCTGCTGTCCACTTTATTAAAATAGCCTTATCAGTTATTTCTTTCATCACGCCCGTAAAAACAGCTTCGTCGTTTAATATCACTTCTACGGTACGTCCAATATTTTTTACATATTGTCTGTTTAAAATCAAAGGCTCCTCCACACCAGGTGAAGAAACTTCCAAGGCAAAATCACCTTCCGGAAACCATGCGGCTTCCTCGATGGCTTTGTACAATCTCCTATTAAAAGAAGTGCATTGTTTGATAGGCAAGCCTTGGTCGCCATCAATATAAACTCTTATTATATGACCAGGCTTTACTTTGATGTGCACCAAAAAATAGCTTGGATCCTCTTGTAAAAAAGGTTCTAATAAGGTGTGAATCCTGTCTTTTAATTCGTTTACTTCCATACTTAAAAAAGAAGAAGGGAACGATTTCGTTCCCTTCATTTCTCTACATATTCTAGACCAAAGGTAATAAAAGAGGATGAATTCACCCAATTTTATTCAATCTCATCGTATTTTTGTGCTATGAGCGCCAAATTATTGATTTACGGATTTCTGATCTATCTATTGTATAAATTGATATTTAATGTGGTCCTTCCCGTGCGCAAAGGGGTCAAGACCGTTCGCCAAAGTATGGAAGAAATGCAGCGTAAAATGGCCGAAGCACAGGGCCAAAACGCCAATTATACTGGATTTTCTGGTCAAAATACCCCAAAAGCAGCCCCAAAAGTAACTAAGGACCCAGTTAAAAAAGACGCTGATTACATTGATTTTGAGGAACTTAAGTAGAATTTTGGCCTTTTGGACCCATTGAACCTTTTTTGGACCCTTTATTTAAACTCATGGAGGTCTTTTTACCTAGTAACTTAGGCAATTCCGTTTCTATGAACATACCTGGTTGTAAATACAATACTTGCAATCCCACAGAAGCAGCCCCCCTCACATTAGGCTCATTGTCGTCTATGAATAAGGTTTCAGCAGCAATCAGTCCTTCCTGGTCTAAAATGAATTGAAAAGAAGCCGGATCAGGCTTGCGCATCCCCATTTTATGAGAATAATAAGGGGTTTTAAAAAGCTTTTCGAAATCCCCACCTATTTCACGTTCAAACTGAGGAAGCACATAATTGCAATGAATTTGATTGGTATTGGAATATAAAAACATTGGATATGCATGTTGATGGTCTTTGATCCAGTCCATACTCTCTTTTCTAAAACCAATGAGCAAGGAATTCCAAGCGGATATAATTTGATGATGACTCAAGGATAAATTATACAATTGATTAAAACCCTCGCAGAATGCTGTCTCGCTAATTAAGCCTTTTTCTATATCATAAAAAAGTGAATCACATTGATTGAGTGTAAAATGGTTTTGAAAATTAGGAATACCTAATTGGTCAAATTCATTGTACATTTTTGTAAAATCAATATCATACAAAACATTGCCAAGATCAAAGATGATGTTTTTAACAGGAGTCATAATCGAGTGAACAAAATTAAAAGTAAACTGAATCGTTTCAATTTGCGTACAAATATACAAATTCTTAGATGGAAGATCTGTATACAAATTGTATATTTGATACATGCAACAACATCTAGCTCATATTGCTGTAGTGGTTCGTGATTACGATGAAGCCATTCACTATTATACAACTGTACTTGGATTTAAATTAATCGAAGACACGATATTATCTGAAACCAAAAGATGGGTGATGGTGCAACCAACTGGGGCCAATAATGGTTGTATGTTATTGCTTGCAAAGGCAGCTACACCCGAGCAAGAAAAAGCCATTGGTTATCAAACTGGAGGACGTGTATTTTTATTTTTATACACTGATGATTTTTACCGCGATTTTGAAAACTATACTGCTAAAGGTGTTGAATTCACCATCCCTCCGCATGTCGAAGCTTATGGAACCGTTGCGGTGTTTAAAGATTTTTATGGGAATCTTTGGGATTTGATTGAGCCTTCATAGCTGCAGCCATATGCTTGCAGGCAGCGTCTCCTTTATTTAGTTCATTTTGAATATTTGCATGAGAAGCTTCGTCCCTATTTTGACTGAGTTTAAACACATGCTTTAATTGATCTACCACAATTTCAAAAGAAACAATGGCCTTCATGTTTTGATGCATGTACATTGGATCTAAATTTTTTACTTGCGAAGGCGCTTCCGCATCTGTTTCAAATTTTTGTGTCAAGGCAACCAATAAATCATACAGGTGTTGTTCGTCCTGCATTTCTAATTTGCCAATGGCATGCACTGTCTGGTAATTCCAAGTACTTGCTTGTCCTTGATTTGAGTACCAACTAGCACTTACAAATGCAGAAGGTGCCGAAAAAATAACCAATACGTTTTTATTCAATTCAAAAGCATTGCTATGATCTTGCTTGCGCATGATATGCCCACTGATTGTAACAATATCGTTTTCTACTCGAATCAATACGGGGATATGCGTTGCAACAGGTAAGCCATTGGCGTCTACACCACAAATCGTTACAAAAGGATTCGCTTGCATAAAATCAATCACTTGTTGATGATTGCTGGCTTTGAAATGCGGTATATCGTACATAGTTAAAACATTGAGTATTAAAAATTAAATGGAAAAAATTTATAATTGAATTATTAAAAAATTGATTTTAAAAGTATACAACTTATAAAGGCAATGCAGTGGTCGTTTTAATTTCATCCATCACAAACAAACTATTGATATGTGCCACCATTGGAAGCACTGCTAATTTTTCTTGGTAAAATTGATTGTAGGTCTCTACATCTTTGCTAACCACTTTTAAATAATAATCAAAACTACCAGAGACCAAACTGCATGAAATGATTTCGTCAAATTTTAAAATGATTTGTTCAAACTCCGCAAAATTATTTTTTGTTTGCTTGTCTAATGTAACATGACAAAATACGACCATGCCTAAATCAATTTTTTTTCGATTGATCAAAGCCACATAGTTGTCAATCACACCATCCGCCTCCAGTCTTTTAATGCGATCATGAGTAGGACTCACCGACAGATTAATTTCGGCACTGATATCTTTTAAAGTGGTCAATGCATTTTTTTGCAAAATGCCTAAAATGGCCAGATCGGTTGGGTCTAAGCTCATAAGCTAGAATTTGTTAAGCGTAAGAATTTCGGTGAAAAGGCTGATTCTAACTCAAATTTACTGCTAATTTCTATTTATTTTCATTTTTAAAGCATTTTTTACTCTATTTATAGATTTAATTAATAATATTTCCTTTTTACAGAACTTTATACAGAAATAAAACTAATACTATGATTATTGGCGTTCCTAAAGAAATTAAGATCCAGGAGTACCGTGTAGGTTTGACTCCTGAAGGCGTGGATGCGTTGTCAAGACAAGGCCATACTGTTTATGTTGAAACCAGTGCTGGTGGTGGATCAGGATTTTCTGACGAAGCTTATATAGCAGTGGGTGCTCAAATTTTACCTACTGCTGCAGAAGTGTATGCTATTGCAGAAATGATCATTAAAGTAAAAGAGCCTTTGGCTGCCGAATATGGATTGATCAAGTCTGGTCAAATTTTATTTACTTATTTCCATTTCGCTGCTTCTAAAGAATTAACTGAGGCGATGATGAAAACGCATGCAGTATGTATTGCTTATGAAACAGTAGAATTACCGGATGGCTCATTACCATTGTTGGTTCCAATGTCAGAAGTGGCAGGAAGAATGGCGGTGAATGTAGGTGCTTATTATTTAGGTAAGCCTTTTGGTGGTAAAGGAAAATTATTAGGTGGTGTACCAGGTGTGAAGCCAGCAGAAGTATTGGTGATTGGCGGTGGTATTGTGGGAACACAAGCTGCTAAGATGGCTGCAGGATTAGGTGCACATGTAACCATCATGGATACCAACTTAGCAAGACTAAGGTATTTATCGGATGTGATGCCAGCAAACGTAATCACACAATATTCAACTTTATTAGCGATCAAAGAAAAATTACCTACAGTAGATTTATTAATAGGTGCAGTTTTATTACATGGTGCTAAAGCGCCTCACTTAGTAAAGCAAGCCGATTTGAAATTAATGGAAGCAGGATCTGTGATAGTAGATGTAGCCGTGGACCAAGGTGGATGTATTGAAACTTGTAAGCCAACTACACACGAAAATCCGGTTTTCACTATAGATGGTATCACACATTATTGCGTAGCAAATATGCCAGGTGCAGTACCTCAAACAAGCACAAGAGCTTTAACACAAGCGACTTTACCATACGCCCTTGCAATTGCAAACAAAGGATGGGAAATTGCATGTGCCGAGAATCAAGCATTAGCAAAAGGTTTAAATATTAGAGCTGGAAAGATTTTACACAAAGGTGTATCTGAAGCATTCAATGGATAAGAAATATTGAAATTGAATCCCTTAAATTAATTTTTACAATACGGGTTTCAAGATTTTTCAAGCACTTTCAAAAAAATACCCTCGCAAATTGCGAGGGTATTTTTATATCAATCTATTTTTTAAATACAAGTACTATTTCCAAACTGTCCAACCTTTCCACCAAGTTTGGTTAGGACCAGATGTAGCAACCGCACCTCTGAATGTTACTTTCTCAAAGAATGCATTTTGTAACTTTGAATCTGTGAAAGAACCATTTTTAGTGAAATTCACATGATCCCAAATTCCTAATGTTCCCCAAGAAGATGTCAATGCACTTGTACTAGTCGATCCTGATGGAGTTGAATTATTTGCAAATGGAGTGAAATCCGGATTGTTATAAT
>JBILCS010000027.1:0-20411 GCA_044353005.1 Sediminibacterium sp.
CTAAAAAACTTAGTCTTTTCATTACCACCTCTAATTTGTAAATCAGCTTGACGGTAGTGACCTTTTTGGAATACACGATCCTGCCAATCATAAGTTTTAGAAGGGTCTTTAGCCCACTCACCATAACTGAAATAATCCATTGTTTCTCTAGCAGCAGTTGTATAGCTAGCTGGATCATCATATGCATCACCATAGAAATCATCCATATTCTTAGCTCCTTCTAAAATCAATTCAGCATATTGAGTTGAATTCAACATTTCTAAACGCTTTGTTGCTTCAGAATAACCTGTTTGTAAGTTGAAAGTGATTTGTGCTTTTCCAGCCTTACCTCTTTTAGTTGTAATCAAAACCACACCATTTGCAGCGCGAGATCCATAGATCGCACCTGCAGAGGCATCTTTTAATACTTCGATTGATTCGATATCATTTGGGTTGATATCAGTTAAAGGGTTCATGTCACCACCGTAAGAACTGTTGTCATTTGCAGTTACAGGAACTCCATCTAATACATACAAAGGTTGGCTAGAAGCAGAGATTGAAGAGTTACCTCTTACACGCACTGTTACTGCCTGGCCTAATTTACCAGATTGGCTATTTACGAATACCCCCGCAGCTTTACCTTGTAATGCTGCATCCACACTTGGTGTTGGCATGTACTCGATATCTTTACCTTTAACGCGGGCAATATTACCTGTTAATTCTTTTTTAATCAATGATCCTCCGAAACCAGTTACAACCACTTCAGAAAGTGATTTTACATCCTGTTTCAGTACAATTAAAAAAGACTTCGCATTGGTAGAAACCTGACGGCTTTCGTAACCAACTGCTACTACTTCTAATACTTTGTTTGCTTGAACTGCAATCGTGAAATTACCTTGAGCATCAGAGTTAACCCCTGCTTTAGTTCCTTTTACAAGTACACTCGCACCTGCAATTGGAGCACCCGATTCATCGGTAACCTTACCATTGACTGTTGTGTTTTGAGCTATTGCTACTCCAATCATAAGAAAGGATGCAAGAAAACTCAATAGAAAAAATTTTTTCATCATAGAATTTATTTTTTTGAAAAAACATATTGGATTGAAAAGCAATTTAACAAAAATTTAATATTATTAAGCAATTGTTACCTTTTTTTTTGAAATTTTATATTGAGAAAATGATTTTTACTTACATATAAGTAAATTAAATAATACAAAATGCCATTATGTTTGATTTTCGGTAAATACGATGAAAGAAAAAGGGATTTCGGCCTATATTTACCCCATGAGTAAGTCCAAATCTGCCTTTTTTTGCACCAATTGTGGCTATGAGTCCGCAAAATGGGCTGGCAAATGTCCAGCCTGTAATGAATGGAACAGTTTTACCGAAGAAGTCATTGACAAAGGCAAGGGCAACACAGCAACCTGGGAAGATTATGCTGTGACTCAAAAAGGGACCGAAGTCATTGGCATTAATGAAGTTCAAATTCAATCAGAAAAAAGAATAGATAGCTCAGATCCAGAATTAAACAGAGTGTTAGGAGGAGGCATTGTTCCAGGTTCTATTGTGCTTGTTGCTGGTGAACCAGGCATTGGAAAAAGTACTTTGTTTTTACAACAAGGTTTAATGATGAAGGATCAAACTGTTTTATACATTAGTGGAGAGGAAAGTATTCAGCAAATCAAAATGCGCGCTGACAGATTAAGTTTAGAAAATGAACATTTTTATTTACTGACTGAAACGCATACGCAAGCGATTTTTAAAGCCATCAAAAAATTAAAACCAACTGTGGTGATTGTAGATTCAATCCAAACACTTGAATCTAATTTAATTGACGCCGCAGCAGGAAGTATTTCCCAAATCAAACAAACTGCAGCAGAATTTCAAAGATTTGCAAAAGAAACTGGCACACCTGTTTTTTTAATTGGACATATCACTAAAGAAGGTTCTATTGCTGGACCAAAAATTTTAGAACATATGGTGGATACTGTCTTACAATTTGAAGGAGACCGTCATTATGCTTATAGAATGTTGCGTACTTTAAAAAATAGATTTGGAAGCACGAGTGAATTAGGTATTTACGAGATGACTGGAACAGGCATGAAAGTAGTCACTAATCCGTCTGCATTTTTAATTGCACAAAGAAACGATTCATTAAGCGGAAGTACCATTGCAGCAGCAATGGAAGGCATGCGTCCATTGTTGATCGAAGTGCAAGCTTTGGTGACTCAAAGTGTATATGGCACACCACAAAGAACGGTCACTGGATTTGATTTAAGAAGATTGCAATTATTATTAGCGGTGCTTGAAAAGCGCGGTGGGTTTGCGTTTGGCATGAAAGATGTTTTTGTAAATATCGCAGGTGGACTTAAAATAGAAGATCCTTCATTAGACCTTGCGGTGATACTCTCATTACTATCTTCCTACGAAGACATCCCATTGCCACAGGGCATTTGTTTTGCTGGCGAAGTAGGATTGAACGGCGAAATTCGCGCGGTGAACAGAATTCAACAACGCATTGCAGAAGCAGAAAAATTAGGTTTTGAAAAAATAATTATTTCCGGATTCAATACAAAAGGAATTGATACAAAAAAACATGGCATCGAAATTATTCCTGTAGAAAGAGTCGACGAAGCCTATCGATTATTTTTCTAATCTTGAAAATTTATCAAGGTATACAAAACTACCTGAATGCTTTTTTGCATTTGTTGTATCCACAAATTTGTTTTGGTTGCGGCACAGATCAAGTTGAAAAAAATAAGCCCTTATGCAATCAATGCACCCTTGATTTGCCAACAACTGATTTTTTTAGCATCAACGAAAATACGGTTGAAAAACTTTTTTGGGGCCGAGTGCCAATTCAACATGCGGGTGCTTTATTGTTTTTCACAAAAGACAGCTTAGTGCAGACACTAATGACCCAATTAAAATACCACCACAATAAAAAAGTGGGCATTTTATTTGGGCAGTTAATGGGTCAAGCCATTGCAGCTGAAAAAAAATTTGAACAAATTGATTTATTGGTTCCTATACCAATTCTGCATTCTAAAATGAATAATAGAGGCTATAACCAAAGTCAAGTGATTGCAATGGGCATACAGCAGGTTTGGAATAGGCCCATTATGCAGGATGTATTAATCAAAAAAAACTGGTCCAATTCACAAACCAAGAAAAATAGAACAGCTAGGCTACAGCAAGTTCCTGAGCTATTTATTTTAAATCATCAAAACAGTATTGAGGGAAAAAATATATTACTGGTGGACGATGTGCTTACAACAGGGGCCACTTTAGAAGCGGCCATTGAAACCCTCATGGCTGGATCGCCTACTTCCATTTCGATTGCAGTTGCCGCTTATACACTTTAATCAACTTTTCCGTCAACAATTCAAAAGATTTCTTGTTATATTTAATAACTCAAACATTCAAATGTCTATTATGAAAACAATACTAAGTTTCTTATTTGTTGCTTGCAGCTTTTTTACAAACGCTCAAAGCATCCATAGCTTTAAAGTTAAAAGCATTGACGGCAGTCAGATTGATTTGTCGAAATATAAAGGCAAAAAAATCATGGTAGTCAATACAGCAAGCCAATGTGGTTATACGCCTCAATATGCCTCTTTGCAAAAAGTGTATAGTCAATACAAAGACAAATTAGTGATCATTGGTTTCCCTTGCAATCAATTTGGTGGACAAGAACCAGGCACGAATGCTGAAATCGTTGAATTTTGCGAAAAAAATTATGGTGTTACTTTCCCGCTAGCAGATAAGGTAGACGTGAAGGGTACTGATCAATCTTCAATCTACCAATGGTTGACTCAAAAATCAAAAAATGGCGTTTTAGATGCGACCATTGGTTGGAATTTCAATAAATTTTTATTGGATGAAAATGGAAAAATGTTGGCTTATTTTCCGAGCAATGTAAAACCAGATAGCGACGCAATTTTGACTTACTTAAATAAGTAGCTTACCCTAGGAAGTCCTATCTTCGCTGCATGTTATTGCGCGATATTATTGGTCAAGAAAAATTAAAGCATCAGTTAGTAGAGATGGTTCAACACCAAAGATTGAGCCATGCCCTATTATTTGTGGGACCAGAGGGTTCTGGCGCATTGCCTTTGGCCATTGCATTTGCTCAATATTTAGTAAGCTCTCCTGCAACAACCAACCAAGTCTTGGACATGTTTGCAGATCCTGATGCACTTGCAAAACAAGTCCATACTTTCAACGAGCCAGATGCGATTGCAGACTTGCCTGCTTATCAGCGCGCGAATCAATTAATGCACCCCGATCTGCATTTTTCTTTTCCGACTATTACAGAAAAACCTGGTCAAAAAAATATCAGTGCTAATTTTATAGAGCAGTGGAGGGAATTTGTTCAAGGCTATCCTTATGGTAATGTATTTGACTGGTTGCAATTCATCAAAGCAGAAAATAAACAAGGCAATATTAGTGCAGACGAATGTGCTGAAATCATTAAAAAATTAAGTTTCAAAAGTTTTGAAAGTCCTTTCAAAGTGCTCGTGATGTGGATGCCAGAATACTTGGGTAAGGAAGGAAATAAATTATTAAAACTAATTGAAGAGCCGCCAGCAGATACTATCTTTTTATTGGTGGCCAATTCCGAGGAGCAGATTCTTCCAACGATCATTAGTCGATGTCAGTTTATTAGAGTACCAAGATTAACCAATACAGACATTGCAGTTGCTTTAGAGCAAAGAGCGAAGCTAAGTCCAGAAAAAGCACAGCTTATTGCAGCCATGTCGGATGGCAATTACAGAGAGGCACTGCATTTAGTACAACATAGTGATAGCGATTTTTTAGACCAAATAAGGGACTGGCTCAATGCCATTCTTAAAAATGGCCCATTGTCCCAAATGAAATGGGTAGACGAAGTGAGTAAATTGGGCAGGGAGCAGCAAAAACAATTCCTAAAATATTTTAACCACTTGCTTGAGCAAAGCATCCGCATCAAAGTTTTGGGTGCAGACCTGCCTTTAGACCCAGATTTAAAGGATTTTGCCCTCAGGATCAATAAAATTGCTGGAGTCGGTCAATTAGAGGCTATTATACAAGAATTAGACAAAGCAGTCTATTATATAGAGCGAAATGCCAATGCCAAGATGTTATTTATGGCAATGGGCATCAAGTTCTATCATATCATTCGCAACAAAACCTTAATTTTGACATAGACGCCAATCTAAGGAACAGGGATTTGAAGGGAATGGGTGTCGGGTATTTCAATTTATAACAGTTAGAATTTATATATATGGGATGTGGATCATGTGGCACGGGTACGCCCAATGGCTGCAAAAGTAACGGAGGCTGTAGTACAGGTGGATGTAATAGACTAAATGTACATGATTGGTTAAGAGACTTGCCTGTGGATGACGCAGCAAGTCAATGTAGGGTAGTAGAAGTAAGCTTCAAACAAGGAAGCCGAAAAGATTTTTTTAGAAACCCAACTTTCCAAATTTTTGAAAAAGGAGATTATGTGACAGTGGAAGGCGTGAACGGCTTCGACCTTGGAGAAATTTCTTTGACTGGAGAACTAGTTCGTATGCAATTGAAAAAAAGCGGCACAGATGAATTTCATCCAGAGATCAAAAAAATCCTTAGGGCAAGTACAGATAAAGATATTGAGACCTTTAGAATAAGTAAGGGTAGAGAATCAGACATGTTGGCTAAAAGTAGGGCATATGCAAGAGATTTGAAATTACAGATGAAATTAAGTGAGATCGAATTGCAGGCGGATGGTAAAAAAGGTACTTTTTTCTACACAGCAGATGATCGTATTGACTTTAGAGAACTCATCCGTATGTTCGCAAATGAGTTTAAAGTAAAAGTAGAAATGCGCCAAATAGGTATTCGTCAAGAAGCCGCAAAAGTTGGAGGTATTGGAAGTTGTGGTCGTGAACTTTGTTGTAGTACTTGGTTACACGATTTCAAAAGTGTCAACACCACTGCTGCGCGTTATCAAAATTTATCCATCAACCAAACAAAGTTAAGTGGCCAATGTGGTCGTTTAAAATGTTGCTTGAATTTTGAATTAGACACTTATTTAGATGCATTGCAAGCCTTTCCTGATTACGCAGACAATTTACAAACTCAAATGGGGACTGCCTTTTTAATCAAGAAAGATATTTTCAAGAATTTAATGTGGTATACCCTTCCTAACAATACCAAGCATTTTCCATTAACGATTGAACGCGTTAAGGAAATTAAAAAACTGAACCAACAAGGCATTGCTGTAGAAGAATTAGAAGCGGTAGAAATCACCAGTAAGAATAAAGAAGTGGAACCAGAATTTGTAGAGTTAGTAGGTCAGATTAGTTTACGTTCATTAGAAAAGAACGATCGACGCAGAAGAGATCAAGAAAGAAATTATAGAGCACCTCAGGGACAGAATCAAAATGGACCTCGTCCTCAAGGACAAAATCAAAACGGACCACGTCAACAAGGACCAAATTCAAATGGGCCTCGCCCTCAAGGGAATCGCCCTCAAGGGAATCGACCTCAGGGGAATCGACCTCAGGGACCAAACCAAAATGGCCCACGACCTCAAGGACCAAATCAAAATGGACCGCGACCTCAGGGGCCAAACCAAAATGGACCTCGCCCAAATAATGATGCTCGACCTCAGGGACCAAATCCAAATGGGCCTCGACCAAATAAAGATGCTAGACCCGAAGACGGAAATAACGCATAAAAAAAAAGACCTCGAAGTTTCGAGGTCTTTTTTTTTAATCATCTTCCATTTATTTTTTAGTTGCCTTTTTTAATTTCACCAACACAATACCGTGTTTATACTTTGCTCCAAATTTCGCAATGGCATCAGGGCCTTTGTATACATCCATAGATGCAATCAATGCTGTATTGATTTTAACTACTTTAGCATAGGGCGTTTCTACCCCATCCACTAAATAAACAGGCATAATTGGATCTGATTTTCCAGTTGGTGCCGTACTAGGTTTTTGGGCTGCTACAATACATGTAAGCATGCTTAATAAAATTACACTGCCTATTTTTTTCATCTTAATTCATTTTTAATTTAGTGATATAATTTTTCAAGTTCTTGATTGGTAAATTCCATTAAATTTTTAACATACTCAGGAGAGAAATTGAACTCCAAACCTGCAGTTTGATACAATTCTGGCAAGGTCTTTGTTCCACCCAAAACTAAAGCATTCATATAATTTTCTAATGCTTGTGCAGGATTTTTTTGATACTGCATCCACATGCCTATCGCACCCAATTGTGCAATTCCATATTCGATATAATAAAATGGCACTTCAAATAAATGCAATTGTCTTTGCCATCCTATCGCTCTAAATTCTTTTAAACCAGATTGATTCAAAGTCTTGCATGAAAACTCTTTTACAATGTTTTGCCACTCATTGGTTCTTTGCTCAATCGTATGCGCAGGATGCGTATACACCCAATGTTGAAATTTATCGATAATCGCAATCCATGGGAAAATAGTAATTGTTCTTTCTAGTTGATGCTCAATCGCTCTTTTTAAATCTGCTTCTTTTTCGAAAAAGGGTTGCCAGTGCTGCATGCTAAATAATTCCATTGCCATACTTGCCACTTCTGCAATTTCCATTGGATATTCTTTGAACGCACTTAATGATAAGTGATGGGCTAAAAAGGAATGTACCGCATGTCCACCCTCATGAACCATCGTCGTCACATCACTCATCTGCCCGGCAGCATTCATGAATATAAATGGCGCACCTGATTCTGCTAAAGGACAATTGTATCCACCCGGCGCTTTGCCTTTTCTACTTTCAAGATCAAAATGTTTAAGCTCATTCATTTTTCTTAAACAATCTGCAAAGAAAGGATCTACTTGTTCAAAGCAGGCCACAGATTTTTCATACAAATCTTTGCCGTCTGTAAATGGACGTAATGGTTTGGTGCCAGCAGGCTCTGCTTCTAAGTCCCAAGGCTTAAGCATATCTACTCCTAGTTTTTCTTTTTTACGCGTGTAAATTTTTTCGATTAGAGGCATCACGTGTAGCTTCACCGCTTCATGAAATTGAAAACAATCTTCTTTCGTATAATCGAAACGACCTAATTCTGCAAACTTATAATCACGGTAATTTTCAAAGCCCGCATTCAAAGCCACTTGGTGTCTTTTTTGTACTAAGCTTGTAAATAAATCATGCATTGCTTCTTGGTCTTGCAATCTTCTTGTTTGAATTTTTCGATACACTTCCTCTCTAAATGCGCGGTCTTCGTTTTCTAAAAATTGTGCAGCTTGTTGTAAAGTGTATTCTTTACCACCGACTTCTATGGTCATTTTGCCAGCAATCACACCATATTGTTGTTGTAAAACACTTAACTCAGCTTGAATAGGAATATTCTCTGTTCTAAATAACTCAATGCTTTTTTTGACTGACCTTAAATAAGTATGGTATTGAGCTTGATCTAACGCTGCAGTAAAAGGAGATTGAATTAATTTTTTATTCAATGCATCAGCATAGGGTTGCATCTGAGGTTGAATTTCCATACAGAAAAAAGTAAACGCGTCTTCTAAACTTTTGTCCGTGGTATCGCAGGTCATTTTTATTTGTCTCCAACAAGCATCCTCACTGATACAAGCTTCTAATTCGCTTAAATCTGTCAACCATGCCTCTAAGTCTTGTAAAGTAAGGATAGGTCGCTCTTTCAATTCCTTGAAAAAGGGCTCCAAGCTTGCCCAATCTGTCACTACGAAGTCGGCTGGAAGGTATTTATGGCTTAATTTCTGGATGTCGGCTGTTCTCTGCATAAGGTTCGTTATTAAGACGCAAATTTACTACTTTTACACACTTTAAAATAGTTAAATAAGTGGCCGAAACAATTCATTTACTACCAGATCATATTGCCAATCAAATTGCGGCAGGCGAAGTCATACAAAGACCAGCCAGTGCTGTCAAAGAATTATTGGAGAATGCGGTAGATGCCGAGGCTACGGAAATTCGACTGATCATTAACGAAGCAGGCAAGTCATTGATCCAAGTGATTGACAACGGCAAGGGCATGTCTGAAAAAGATGCTCAAAATGCATTTGCGAGGCATGCGACTAGTAAGATATCTGTGATCGAAGATTTATTTCAAATACGCACCATGGGATTCAGGGGCGAGGCATTGGCTTCCATTGCCGCGGTAGCTCAAGTCCAATTAAAAACAAAAAGACCAGAAGATGAAGTGGGTACAGAAGTAACCATTGAAAATAGCAAAGTGATTTCCACCTCGCCAGTTGCCACAGCTGTTGGAACGAGTATCAGTATGAAAAATTTATTTTTCAATGTGCCTGCTAGAAGGAATTTTTTGAAAAGTAATTCTGCAGAACTTAAACATATACTAGAGGAATTTACAAGGGTTGCGTTGGCTTTTCCTGAAATCTATTTTAATTTAAACAATAATGGTCAAGAAGTCTACCATTGGGAAGGAGGGAGCTTTAAACAAAGAGCCATTCAAGTGCTAGGCAATAACTATCAAAGCAAATTAGTGACAGTAGGAGAACACACGGACTACCTAACTATTTCCGGTTTTGTTGGTAAGCCAGAGACTGCAAAAAAAACAAGAAGCGACCAATACTTTTTTGTCAATAGAAGATTCATTAAGAGTGCCTACTTGCACCACGCCATCGCCAATGCATTTGATGGTTTAATCGCAAAAGATAGTTACCCAAGTTATATTTTATACATCGATGTAGACCCATCGAAAGTAGATATCAATGTACATCCAACCAAACAAGAAATTAAATTCGAAGACGATAAGATCATATATGCATTTGTTCAAGCAGCTGTCAAACATGCATTAGCCCAATTTAGCATTGCACCTTCTTTGGATTTTTCTTTAGATGCCAACATTCAACAATTGGATGCCATTCAAAAACCTTTTTCGGAAAGTCAAGTTCAGGAAACTTCTAGAAAGTCATTGTATGAAGGGTTTACGCAAAAAAACCAAGCGCATTTAATCCCAAAAACAGGGCAATCAGGACAGCAGGATTGGAAAAATTTTTTTACTGAGATGCCCACTGCGAATCAGGATTTTATTATTAAACCATCTTCGATGGGTTTATACAAAGAAGATGCATCTTTATCTGTTCCCGAAGACGCGTTTTTAATGCAGCTGCATCAAACCTATATCATTGCACCAACTAAGAGTGGATTGATTATTATCCATCAACAATTAGCACATGAAAGGGTCTTATACGAAAAGTATCAAAAAGCAAGTGCACAACCCCATGCCACGCAAAAAAGTTTATTCCCTGTTGTATTGGAATTAAGCGCCAGTGACACTGTATTACTTGAAGAGATGTTGGAAGATTTGGCCAATATTGGATATGAAATAGAAGCCTTTGGCCAAAATAGTTTTATCATTCAAGGTATCCCAGCAGATGTACTTGCGGGTAACGAAAAAAACGCCATCGAACTTTTATTGGAACAGTTCAAACATTTTAGTGGCGATTTAAAATTCAGTAAAAGAGAAAAATTAATTCGCTGTATGGCACGTCAAATGGCTATCAAAGCAGGTCAAAATTTAGGGCAAAAGGAAATGCATAGCTTGATTGAATCACTAAGCGAATGTGATATTCCAAATAACACTGCTTCTGGAGCACCTACCTTCATTGAATTCAATGAGGCTTATTTAGATCGATTGTTTAGTAAGTAAATACGATTACATCCCCTTAGTCACTTTGGTTAAATAAGTTTCAACAGCCCTTCTAACCTGTGTGCTTGTTGGACTCATATGGTTGGCTACCAATACAGAAAAATATAATTTTTGCTGCTTCGGCGTATAGATGAATCCACTCAATGCTACTTGCCCTCCCAAAGTGCCTGTCTTAGCATACATGGTTCCTGGGAAGTTTTTATAGTAGGCCGAGATCGTGCCTTCTCCTCCCTTTTCAAAAATATTTTTAACACGAGTTTCTCCAAACTTAGCTTGCATCTGTTGTAAAATAGCAATATAATTTTCTGGTGTGTTTAAATTGTATCGACTTAATCCACTTCCATCTACCCAGCGCATACGCTGAGGTAAATTTGTAAATAATGTTTTAGAGACTGAATCTATCAATGCGGCATCATCCATTCTACCTAATAATTTTTCACTTGCCATCAACACAATTTGATCTGCATAAAAATTATCACTTCGGAACATCATTATTTTTAGCAAGCTATCCGTTGGCACAGTTTTAATAGTTTTGAAACTATTTGTTGGACCTGAAATATAGTTTTGAAAGCTAATTTTTTTGCCTAAGGTATCACTCAATAAGTCAACCGCAACTAACAATGGCGCGAATTGTTGGGTAAAGGGTACTTGAAAATATTTACTTTTATTGCTTTCGTTGGTGGTGTAAAAACGATTTCCAGATATATTTCTTGTCCAGTTTTTTTCTCCAACTTTATCTAAATCTACATTGTCTCTAAAAAAATAAAAAGGCTTAATGGAAGTAATTTTTTGATTGCTCTGGTAAAAATGTGCCACATTTCCATAGATTGGCATCCTGCTTCTTTCTGGTTGATAATCTTGGTCATAATCACTCCAGGACCAGCCTCTTCCAAATAATTCAAAATGATCTTGTTGATTGCCGACTAGTACAACTTGCTTTTTTGTATTTTTAATGAGTTCCACCACTGGTTGGTAACTAAATTCAGGGTGCATAAAACTAGGATCCCCCAATGGCATTAAAAATAAAGTGTCGGCGTTTTCTGCCATTTTCCATCCTGGTAAGGAATCTTCAAGAAACGCTAGCCCTAAATAAGTTGCTAATATTTTTGTATTACTTGCTGGTGTAAAAAAATGATCACTCTGGTATTTGGTCAGCCATTGTCCCTTTGTATCATTGTAAATAGCGATTCCAATATGCGCTCCCTTCACACCTTCAGCACTTAGTAATGTTTTTTGCGCTTGGCGCACTGAACAGGCGCTTAAAATCATTACTGTTGCTACTGCAATGAATAATAATTTTAATAAATTTTCAAACTTAAATGGGTTTACTCTCTTTCTAATGCTCTTAGCCATCTTTCTGGGATTTCGTTATTAGAAGCTATTAAATAATCCTTGTAACTACAAGGCATCCATTCTCCACTGTGTAATTTCATCCACCATCTACCTGTGCTTTTACTTTGTAAAAATTGTGTATCAATATCTGAAAAAGCAATTTGAAATTCTTTAAAACGATCTAGGGCAGTCAATGGCGCTTCTTTTTTACCACGATGCACGCCATCTATAATATACCAAATCATTTGTGCCATCTGAATCGCTGTTAATCCATGGTGATCTAGTTCTGCCTGGTATCCAAATAAACCAATAGAACTTGTTTTCCAACTCATCCCTGCATATTGCATCAACACACAGGCTTCTTCTCCATTAAAACCATTTGATGTGATAATATTAGCAGGCGCTTGTGCATGTTGGATGGCACTAATATCAAAACTCATCATGTGACTATCTCTAATGACTGGCTCCATCTCTTCGATACTTTCGCGGACCACACCCAATCTAAAACAATCAAACCTTAACTTATCAATTGTTTCAAGCATATGCGGATGCATAAAATAACTTTGAAAACCAATATGTGCGTAATGATTTAAATGATTGGGTAAACCTGTAAATAATTCTTCTAAAAAATGATCCGATGGTAACCTAGCTTCTAAATCTAGATCGATTTTAGCATCTGCCACCACCGCATTCACTAAGGTAGGAATCGCAGTATAGGAATGGTATTGAGGCAGGGTAAGATCATGAGATCCACCCATAATAACCACTTTTTTATTTTGCAGAATCAATTCTGCAATCACTGTTCTTAATGCAGCATAACTATCTTGAATAGTCTGCCCGAGTTTTACATTTCCGATATCTGCAATCGTCACCTGCGCATGCCAATAATATAAATTGTACAGAGCCGCTCTAACAGCATTGGCTGCTTCAAAACCATTCAATGCAAATCCGGCCCCCCTGCACTCCCCTGCACCAATCAATACGATATCCGCATCCTTGATATCAGGCAGTTGATTTTCATAAGATTTAATATGCTTGCCAAGCTGGGTATCCCGATAACCTTCGTCCTTTGACAAGAAAGACAGGTTAATAGGTTCTACAAAGTCTTGGATAGAGGACAATGACATGGGCTAAAATTATCTATAAATAATAACGCAAATTTTGCCCAAAGATTGCGTTAAGGGGTATTAATCTTGGAATTTATAGCCTACCCCTCGCATGGAAATAAAGTGTTTTGGATGCTTTGGGTCTATTTCGAAGTACTTTCTAAAATTAAGAATGAAATTATCAATGGTTCTGGTATTTGGAAAGACTTGGTAGCCCCAGACCAATTGCAGGATCTTTTCCCTTGTGACCACGTTATGTTTATGCTCAATGAGTAATTTTAACAATAACAATTCTCTTTTAGTAAGGGTGATTTTTTGGCCAGAAGCAAGCAACACTTCTGAAGCGTTGAAATCGATGCTATGCCCTTTAAATTGGTAGCTATCCATCTGCGGGGAAGCATTGGTTTGTTGCGCGTTTTTCTGAATCAATTTGGCTACCCTTAAAAGTAATTCTTCTAAATTAAATGGCTTAGTTAAATAGTCGTCCGCACCTAATTTTAATCCTTGCACCCTATTGGCACTTGTATTTTTTGCACTTAATATCAAAATAGGTGTTTGATTGTTATTCAATCGCATCCGTTCTGTGATGCTAAAGCCATCCAAAGAAGGCAACATAATATCCAAAATCAAAAGATTATAATGAGCGGATTGAATTTTCTTTAAAGCATCCCCACCATCAAATGCAGAATCCACCTGATACCCTTCCATTTCTAAATTCAGCTTCAAGGCCTCATGAAGATGTTCTTCGTCTTCCACCAATAAGATACTATGTTTTTGCATGATTAATCTGCCTTGAGTTGGACCACAAAAATACTTCCTTTGGGTTGATTTGGCTTAACGAAAATGTTACCAGCGTGGAATTTGACAATTTTTTTACATAAATACAATCCCAGTCCAGTGCCCTTTGTCGTTCTAGTTTGCTCTGCACCCACTCTATAAAATTTATCAAATACTTTTGACCTTTCCTCTGGAACAATCCCAATGCCTTGGTCTTTGACTGTTAACTCAATGTCTGTTCCAACTACATGTAGGTCAATGAAAACAGGCGTCTCAGGAGCTGCATATTTATTGGCATTGTCCAACAAATTATTAATCATCAACTGCAATAACAATGATTCGCCTTGTAATTGTATAGCAGCATCAATTGAAGCAATGCATTGTCTATTGCTATATCTTTCTTCAAAAGATTGGATGCATTGGACTGCAATGCTCGAAAGATCCACTACTTGTTTACTATTTTGATATTGTCCTGTTTCAAATTGGGATGCCAATAAAATATTATTACACAGTGCATCTAATCTTTTTGTTTCTTTAAGTGTATTCTGAATTAAATGTTGTTGTTGCTCTGGCTGTAAATCTCTTTTTACAATTGTCTCTAAATTTAATTGTGTGACTGCTATCGGTGTCTTGAGTTCATGTGTGACCGCCATCATAAAATTTTGTTGTAAAGTCGAGTATTTTAATTGCTTCAATAATGAACGATAAACATAAATGGCACCCAAAAGAAATAGCAATAAAAATGTCAAGCCTTCGCCAATATATTGTTTTGTTTTTCGAGTAGCAAAGTCCTCTATGCTTGTAATCTGTGCTTGATCGATTACACCTTTGGCAGTAAGGGTTTCAATTTTTGTTGCAGTCAGTAAATCATTTTGCTTAACAAGGGCCACATACCACCAAATAAATGCAGCGACCATATAGGTTAGAAATAGCCAATAAATAATTCTAACCCATACTAATTTTGATATGGAAATTGGCATGTTCATTTTACAAAGTCGCTTTTTCTATTCGTATGCCTGTAGATAAAATATTTTGTAGCGGATCCTCGCGCATTGTATGCTTGATGGTAAACGAATGCATGCCATACTTTAATTTAACTGGCTTTGAATACAATGGAATGCGTTGATCATAGATATCATCCATTCCAGTGCCTAGCCAACCTTTTTGATCATTTGCCAAATTCAAATTGAATGTTGCAGTTTTCGCTTGCTCACTCGCACTACTATGACTTAGCTCGATCCAGATATTTTTATAATGATACGCATTATGATGTCTGATGACAAAAATAATTTTATACAATTGATTGGTATCGGTGATATTGAACAAATACTTTTCTGGCTTGGTGCTATTCCATTGATGGTCAGGATGAATTGTATTTTGTTCAGATAAGGGTATTGTTTGACAAGCAGCTAGGCTGATTAAAAAACAGATACCACATACAATACGATAATACTTCCCCATTTATAATACATTTAAGATTTGTTCTTTTGCTTTTTCTAATTCATCTTTCATGACAATGACTGCTTTTTGAATGTCTACATCATTGGCCTTAGACCCAGTGGTATTAATTTCTCTACCCATTTCTTGTAAAACAAAAGATAATTTTTTTCCTTTGTTTGGATCTTTTTCGGCAAGGATCGATTTAAAATAGGCGCAATGGTTTGTTAAACGAACACGCTCTTCTGAAATATCAATTTTTTCGATATAGTAAATCAATTCTTGTTCTAGACGATTGTTATCGTATTTATCTGGTCCAACATTTTGTTCTAATAATTTAATTAAGCCCTCTTTAATTTTGGTTCTTCTGTTTGGCTCAAGCACTGCAATCGCAGCCTGTTGCGCTTCAATCCCAGCAACGCGTTCTAACAAATCCAATTCAATTGACTTTCCTTCCTCTTTTCTGTGCAAATTTAGTAAGTCAATGGCTTGTTTTAATAAGCCAAAAATAGCATGCTTTTCGTCTTCAGCTAAAACTTCATTGGTAGATGAAACCACATCTGGCATTTTTAATAACGTGCTTAAAATATTTTCTTTGCCAATACCTAGTTCATCTGCTAATTCAACGATTGGCTGGTAATAAGATTTTGCCAATGCTTTATTGATATTGACCGGTTTTGAAGCACCATTAGATCTGACAAAAATGGAACACTCAACACTACCTCTAAATAAGTGTTCATTTAATGTATTTCTGATTTCAACTTCAATTGGTTTTAATAAAGAAGGAATGTTTAAACGAACGTCAAATTGCTTTCCGTTTAAAGACTTGACTTCCACTAAAAGTGTTTTGTCGTTAAATGTCATTTCTGCCCTTCCGTAACCCGTCATTGAATACAACATAAGTATACCATTATTTAGTCCATAAAGGTATTAAATAATGAGCTTGCAAGCGCTAAAGTTTGTACTTTAGCGAAGATTTTCGCCCATGTACGATAAAGCACAAATACAAGCATTACAACAAACAACAAAGCAGTTTCTAACAGCTCCTTTAAGTATTGATTTAACTTCTTTGAAAAAGGTATTACAGTTTCATGAATACCAATATTATGTAGTCAACGAGCCCTTGATTAGTGATTACGAATATGACCAACTCTTTCAAGCCTTATTGAGGATAGAAGCCGCAGACCCTTCTTTGATTACCCCAGACTCACCTAGTCAAAGAGTGGGTAATAGTTTGAATAGCAATTTTGAAACAGTACCACATTTGGTTCCGATGTTAAGCTTAGAGAATAGCTATAATGCAGAGGACCTCCATGATTTTGATCGTAAAGCAAGAGAAAGTGCTGGCCTCGATGCCATTACGTATTGTGTTGAGCCAAAATTTGACGGCGCTAGTATTTCATTAATTTATGAAAACGACCAGTTGGTGCGCGCCTGTACCAGAGGAGATGGTGTAGAAGGAGAAGACATTACCAATAATATCAAACAAATTAGATCCATTCCTTTACAGATTCCACTTACAGAAAATGGCATCCAACAAATTGAAATTCGTGGCGAAGTTATTATGACTAAAAAAGCATTTGATGATTTTAATGATAAATTAAAATCCAAGCAACAGTCACCCCTTGCCAATCCAAGAAATGCAGCTTCGGGCAGTTTAAGAATGAAAGATCCAAAGGAAGTGGCAGAAAGAAATTTAGATGCGTTCATCTATCATGTCAGTTATACTTTACCTATCCCAGGAAAAACGGTACATCCGCTTTTGAAAACCCATAGTGGGACCCTGGAATTTTTATGGAATATAGGATTTAGATCGCCTGAAAAAGAAAAACAACTTGTTTCTAAAATACAAGATGTCATTGATTACTGTGCGATTGCTGAATCTGGAAGAGACCAATTACCCTATGAGATTGACGGCTTAGTGGTGAAGGTCAACGATCTAGCATTACAAGAAAAATTAGGCATGACATCGCACCATCCTAGATGGGCCATTGCCTATAAATTTAAAGCAAGACAAGCCACTACTGTTTTGGAGCATGTAGAATTTCAAGTAGGCAGAACTGGAGCAGTCACGCCCGTAGCTAAATTAAAACCTGTGGCCATTGGAGGAGTTACTGTATCTAGTATTTCAATTCATAACGAAGAATATATCATTGAAAAGGATTTGCTTTTAGGAGACACGGTTATTATTGAACGTGCTGGTGATGTGATACCACAAATTGTTCATTCCATTGCAAGTCTTAGAACAGGCGTTGAAAAAAAGATTCAATTTCCAACCCATTGTCCTGTTTGTGCTACCGCCTTAGTGAAAGAAAGTACAGAAGCAGTATGGAGGTGTAATCATTTCCATTGTAGCGCACAAATTGTAGAACGCATTGCACATTTTGTAAGTAAGGATGCAATGGATCTTAAAAATTTAGGCGAGGCCAATATTAAAAAATTCTTTGAACTTGGTTTGCTAAAAGACATTCCTGGTATTTATACTTTGAACTTTGAGCAGATTGGACAAATGGAAGGATTTGGGAAAAAAAGTGTTGACAACCTAACAGCTTCAATCGAAGCCTCTAAACAACAGCCATTGCATAGATTTATTTATGCTTTAGGTATTCGATTTGTTGGAGAAACGACTGCTAAAACAATTGCAAGCAAAATCAACCATATACTTGATTTGACGCGCATCACCGAAGCCCAATTATTGGAGTTCGAAGATATAGGTGTTAAAGTGGCAAGTAGTATTGTTCAATTTTTTCACGATCCAATTCAACTCCAGATGATTGAGTCTCTAATACAATTGGGTTTGAATGTAGAGCAAACCAATCATCAAGCAACGGATGGATCACTTACAGGATTGAACTTTTTATTTACAGGCACTTTAACGCAACTTAAACGTTCGGATGCAGAAGCCATGGTAGAAGCAAAAGGCGGACATCTCTTGAGTGGTGTAAGCAGTAAGTTAAATTATTTAATCGTTGGAGAAGATGCTGGAAGCAAATTAGAGAAAGCAAAAAAAATAGCCTCGATAAAAATATTGACCGAGGCGGAATTCATTGAATTAATAAATAGCGATTCAAAATCTTAATTTTTCGCTGTTTTTTGAGATTCATCAGACGCTCGCCCGCATCTTCTTACTCAAAATTGAATTGCTTTATTCCTATTTATTAAAATCGGAAATGCTTTTCTAAATAATTCCTTTGGAAACCAAGTATTCTGCTATCTGAACTGCATTGGTAGCAGCGCCTTTACGTAGGTTATCACTTACAATCCACATGTTCAAAGTTTTTGGCTGCGTTTCGTCTCTGCGTAAACGACCCACAAATACATCATCTTTTTCATGTGCCCATAATGGCATTGGATAAAATTGTGCAGCATCGTCTTGTTGTACCACTACGCCAGGCGCTTCGGCCAACAAAGTGGTCAATTCTTTTAAATCATACTCATTATGAAATTCTACATTCACGCTTTCACTATGTCCACCCACCACTGGAATACGCACGGTAGTAGCGGTTACCTTAATCGAATCGTCCTGCATAATTTTGCAAGTCTCATTGACCATTTTCATTTCTTCTTTTGTATATCCATTTTCTAAGAACACATCTATCTGAGGAATCACATTTAAATCGATGGGATATTTATACACCATTTGGTCGGTAGATACAATTTCGCCTTTGCGTTCCTTATACAATTGATCTACTGCTTGCTGACCTGTTCCAGTCACACTTTGATAGGTGCTTACAACAACTCTTTTGATTGTATATTTTTCATGTAAAGGTTGCAATGCAACCACCATTTGTATGGTCGAGCAGTTAGGATTGGCAATGATAAAATCAGCTGCAGTTAATACAGAAGCGTTCACTTCTGGCACTACTAATTTTTTTGTTGGATCCATTCTCCATGCCGAAGAATTGTCAATGACACGAATACCAGCAGCTGCAAATTTTGGCGCCCACTCCAAAGAAGTTATTCCGCCTGCAGAAAAAATCGCTAGTGTAGGTTTCACTGCAATAGCCTCTTCCATGCTCACCACTTTGTAGCGCTTATTATTAAAGGTTACTTCCTTGCCTACAGAACGCGCAGATGCAACTGGCACTAATTCAGTCACAGGGAAATCGCGCTCAGCAAGTACTTCTAGTAATTTAGTCCCTACTAAACCTGTGGCACCAACGACTGCAAGTTTCATATTATTAATCAATAAAGTTCGATGTTAAACCAACTCAATATCAAAATTCACCAACTGAACAAAAGATGCAACACGCTCTTTGATATCCTTTACACTAATCTCTGTCAAACGCTCTGTACCAAACTTCTCTACACAAAAACTTGCCATTGCGCTTCCTAAAATAATTGCAGTCTTCATGTTCTCAAACGAAATGTCTTTTGTTTTTGCCAAATGTGCTACAAATCCACCAGCAAAGGTATCACCGGCGCCAGTTGGATCAAATACTTCTTCTAATGGTAATGCAGGTGCAAAGAAGACTTGATTTTCATGAAACAATAAAGCACCGTGTTCACCTTTTTTGATGATCACATATTTTGGACCCATCTCCATTATTTTTTTCGCTGCTTTTACCAAGCTATACTCACCACTCAATTGTCTCGCTTCACTATCGTTTACCATTAAAACATCTACTAAACTAATCGTATGCTTCAAGTCATCCATCATAATTTCCATCCAAAAATTCATCGTATCCATCACGATTAATTTTGGTCTATTTCTCATTTGTTTGATGACACTACTTTGAACAGCAGGTACCAAATTTCCTAACATTAAAATTTCACAATCCTGATAACTTTCTGGCACAACGGGTTGGAAATTTTCCAATACATTTAATTGCGTTTCCAAAGTATCGCGCGTATTCATATCTAAATGATATTTACCGCTCCAGAAAAAAGTTTTTTCATCTTTTTTAATTTGCACACCTTCCAAAATGACACCTCTTGCAGTCAAAGCATCTAATTGTGCTTGGGGGAAATCTCCACCAACCACCGAAATTTGCTTCACTGTGGTAAAATTAGAAGCGCACCATGCAATATAAGTTGCTGCACCACCAATAATTTTATCACTTTTCCCAAAAGGGGTTTCAATGGCATCAAAAGCCATAGATCCAACGACTACTA
>JBILCS010000028.1:0-19954 GCA_044353005.1 Sediminibacterium sp.
AAACTACTATGCAACTCAAAGGATTAGTGCGCTTTTTTACATTTGCGCTTATTTTAATTTGTCTTTACCAATTATCTTTTACTTGGTTCGTTAGAACACATGAAAAAGCAATGGATGCTAAAGCAACAGCTTGGGTCAATAAACTACCCAAAGCAGAACAGGTTTATCCAAGTGATAAAGACCAACAATTTTTATACAACGATAGCGTAGTTGATGCTAAAAAAGTATACTACAAGCGTTTATTAGACAGTACAAAAGAAACGAAGCTATTCTTTGGCTTAACTACTTATGCTGCTGCTAAAGAAAAGGAATTGATGTTAGGTCTTGATTTACAAGGTGGTATGAGCGTTACCATGGAAGTTGGATTGGATGGTTTAATCAAATCTTTGGCCAACTATTCTAAAGAACCCGCTTTCAACACTGCATTAGCCAACGCAGTAAGCAAAAAAGCAAACAGCAATGCTGATTTGATCACTTTGTTTACTACAGAATATAAAACATTAAACCCTACAGGGAATTTAGCCCCTTTATTTGCTACCAGAAGCAATGGTAAATTAAAGTTTGATGCCTCTGACGCAACAGTGACTACTTATTTACAAGAACAGTCTATCCAAGCGTTTAACAACACCTACAGAATTTTAAATACCCGTATTGACCGATTTGGATTAGCGTCTCCATCCATTAACCCAGATCCTGCCAAAGGTATTATCAATATTGAATTAGCAGGTATTTCAGATAAAGAGCGTGTACGTTCTTATTTACAATCTACAGCTAACTTGCAATTTTTTGAAGTGTATACTTTTGAAAACAAAGATTTCCAAACTGCAATTTTAGCTGCTGATAAAGCAATTGAATTGAGCATTGCTGGTATCGTTGATTCAACTGTTGTTGCTAAAATAGATACGGCTAAAACAAATGCGGCTAAAAACCCATTGTTAAAAATCGTTCAGTTCACACAACCTTATCAAGCAAAAAATGGCCAGTACGTTTTCCCTGCTGAGATTGGTTATACTTTGAAAAAAGATTCTGCTGTATTGAATGCTTATTTAGCATTACCAGAAGTGAAATCTAAGTTCCCATCGAACTTGGTATTCATGTATGGCAAGGCAGATGAATCAGACCCTAAAGCAAAAGACGTGTTAGCTTTATACGCTATCAAAACTTTGGAAAATGGATTAGCAGAATTAGAAGGCGACCATGTTGCGAATGCAGCACAAGATTTTGATGAGCGCGGAAAAGTAGCCATCAAAATGAATATGGATAAAATTGGTACTAGCATTTGGGCAAAGATGACCACAAAGAATGTAGGCAAACCAATTGCGATTGTCTTAGATAATATTGTTTACTCTGCACCAAATGTGAATGACGCCATTACAACTGGTAATTCTTCTATATCTGGTAACTACTCATTAAAAACGGCACAAGATTTAGCACAAATTTTAGAGAGTGGTAAATTACCTGCTCCAGCTAAAATTGTGGCAGAACAACAAGTTGGTCCAACATTAGGAGCTGCATCTATTCAAGGTGGTGCAATGGCATTTGGTGTTGCTTTCTTGGTAATTTTTGCCTTGATGTTGCTATACTTTAACACGGGTGGATGGGTTGCGAATATTGCGTTGATCTTAAACTTATTATTTACAATAGGTATTTTAAGTGCATTAGGTTTCACATTAACTGCACCAGGTATTGCCGGTTTGGTATTGACCATTGGTATGGCCGTGGATACGAACGTAATTATATTTGAAAGAATCAAAGAGGAATTAACAAAAGGAAAGAGCTATCAATTGGCTGTAGCGGATGGCTATAAGCGTTCTATGTCTCCAGTTTTGGATGCACACGTAACGACGCTTTTAACCGCTATCATCTTAGCATATTTTGGTTTAGGTCCTGTATTAGGATTTGCTACAACACAGATCATTGGTATCTTATTGTCTTTATTCTGTGGTATCCTAGTTTCTAGATTGATCACTGATATTTACACAAGTAAGAATAGACATTTCCAATATTTCACAGCTATTTCAAGAGGGGTATTTAAGAATGCAAACTTCAAATTCATCGAATTCAGAAAGTATGCTTACATTTTATCAGTCGTTGTATTTATTGGTGGTATTGCTTCTTTCTTCAATGGTTTTGACGAAGGTGTTGAATTTGCTGGTGGACGTAGCTTCACTGTGAAGTTTGATAAGACTGTGAATATTGAAGAAGTAAGAAACGATTTGAAAGCAGTATTTGGTGAAGCACCTATCATTAAAACGGTTGATACTAAAAATCAAATCAATATCACGACTTCATATAAAATTAAAGATCAAGGTAATAATATAGATCAAGAAGTTGAGTCCTTATTATTTAAAGGTTTATCTAAGCAATTACCAGCTGGAACTACCTATAAAGAATTTGACGAGCAGTACAAGCAACAACAACAAAAAGTTTTGCCTTCTATCTCTGATGACTTAAAAGCAGGTGCAACTAAAGCAACTCTTTTTGCCTTGATTGCAATTTGTTTGTACATCTTTATTCGTTTCCGTGATTGGAGATATTCTTTAGGTACGATCTTCTCATTATTACACGACGTATTTGTAACCTTGATTGTATTTAGTTTCTTAAGAGAAGTGGTTCCATTCCCATTAGAGATTGACCAGCACTTTATTGCTGCCATCCTAACAGTAATTGGATTCTCTATGAATGATACAGTGATTGTATATGACCGTATCCGTGAGGACAGTCATTTAATGAAAGGTCAAGACAATGCAACCATCATTAACAAAGCAATCAACCAAACATTATCTAGAACAGTGATGACTTCATTGACAGTATTCTTAACCATCTTAATCTTATTCATCTTTGGTGGAGAAGTAACAAGAGGTTTTGCATTCGCCATGTTGATTGGTGTGATCACAGGTACTTACTCTTCTATCTTTGTAGCGGCTCCAGTCTTAGTAGACTTTGCTAAGAATAAGCCATTGGGTACAGAACCAAAAGTAAAAAAACAAACTGCTAGCAATGCATAGCCTAGTTTGATAGAATATTAAAAAAGCCCCTTGAATTTCGAGGGGCTTTTTTTGTGCTAATAAATTTGTTGAGAGATTTTTAGAATAGAATACTCATTTGAGCGAACTTTTGAGCAAAGCGATAGAGAGCGAGAATGATGTATTTATTCTAAAATTTTATACTGCAAATGATGTACCGCATCCACAAGTACTCGAAGCATTCGGATTGGTAAATGTAAATCCACGGCTATTCAATCCACCTTGCCAATCTATCTGCATCCCATACAAATAAATCTGATGCGATGTTTCTATGCAACAAGGGATACCCTCAATCGAAAATAAAAGGTCTTTATCGGTAGTGACATCAAAACCTAATACATAAGTCATCCCACTGCATCCTCCACCTTTCACCCCCACTCTTAACCTTTGTTGTTGGTCAAAATCAGGTGCATGCATTAAACGCTCAATTTCTTGAATCGCACCAGCAGTAAAACTGACTGGTGTTGCAGCTGTATCGGTTATTGTAGACATAAATAAATAATTTAAGATATTGTGTAACTCGAAAAATTCAAACTACATAATTTATACAAAATTAACACTTATAAGGGGATTGTATGGATCCAAATTTATCGAAAAAGGAAAATTATTGCGCTTAAAAACAAGCAAATATTCGTAATTTGTACTATGGAATCAAACAAGAAGCATACGGACAGTGGGATAGAGATTCAACAGGTCTACACCCCAACGGATCTTCCAGATGCAGCAAAAGCAATTCCGGATCCAGGCAGCTACCCTTATATCAGAGGGGTGCAAAAGGATATGTATCGTGGAAAGTTATGGACAATGCGTCAGTATGCCGGTTTTTCCACTGCGCAGGAAAGCAATCAACGCTATCATTATTTATTATCGCAAGGAGTTATGGGACTGAGTGTAGCTTTTGACCTTCCAACTCAAATTGGATATGATGCCGACCATACTTTAGCAGACGGAGAAGTTGGCAAAGTAGGAGTTTCTATTTGTTCTATAGAAGATATGGAAGTTTTATTTGATGGTATTCCCCTGGATAAAATCAGTACTTCCATGACCATCAACGCCACTTCATTTATTCTGTTAGCACTTTATGTGGCGGTCGCCAAAAAAAGAGGGATCGATTTAAAACAACTTTCAGGAACCATCCAAAATGATATCTTAAAAGAATACGCAGCAAGAGGCACTTATATTTATCCGCCGAGACATTCTATGCGCATCATTACAGATATTTTTGAATGGTGCAGTTCCAATTTACCAAAATGGAATAGCATTTCTATTTCTGGATACCATATTCGTGAAGCAGGAAGTACCGCTGTGCAGGAAATTGCATTTACCTTAAGCAATGGTAAAGCTTATGTGGAAGCTGCTTTAGCAAAAGGATTAGATATCAATGTGTTTGGAAAAAGACTATCCTTTTTCTTTAATGCGCACAATAATTTATTTGAAGAAGTGGCTAAGTTTAGAGCGGCTAGAACTATTTGGGCAAAGATGATGAAGGACTTAGGCGCCACAGATGAAAAAGCAATGATGCTACGTTTTCACACACAAACAGGTGGGGCCACATTAACAGCGCAGCAACCTCTGAACAATATTACAAGAGTGACTATTCAAACCATTGCAGCAGTTATGGGTGGTACTCAGAGTTTGCATACGAATGGATTTGACGAAGCTTTAGGTTTACCTACGGAACAAGCTGCTACAATTGCTTTAAGAACACAACAAATTGTGGCGTTTGAGAGTGGTATCTCAGAAACCGCAGACCCATTAGCAGGAAGTTTTTTTGTAGAAAATTTAACTGCAGAAGTCGAAACCAAAGCACTTGAATTGATTCAGCAAATTGATGCAATGGGTGGATCGGTTGCAGCCATTGAATCTGGATGGATGCAGCAAAAAATTAGTGATAGTGCCTACAAGTACCAAAAAGATATAGAATCAAAAGATAAGATCATTGTAGGTGTCAATGAATTTATTTCAGATGAAAACAACAAGATTCCTGTTTTCAAAATAGACGCCAGTATTCAGCAAGCTCAAATTCAGAAAATTAAAGCATTAAAAGCGAATCGTGATCAAGCACTTGCAGTAAGTTGCTTGGCAGCAATTACGGATGCAGTCAACGCTGGACAAAATATCATGCCACCAGTGATTGCTGCTGTAGAAGCGAATTGCACATTGGGCGAAATTTCGGACGTTCTTAGAAATATCTTTGGAGAATATCAAGCTTAAAAAAATAATAACTTAATGATTACCCTTTATATATCTTTTAATAAAATCTTCTCATCATTCTACTTATATTAATCATCTAACTTATACCATCAAACCTTAACAAATGCGTAAACTTTTATTCGCAATGAGCTTATTGATTGCAGGCAATTCAATGGCACAAGAACTTCCTAAAAATTATGCCCAACTACTAGAAAAAGTAGAACCTGAGTTAATTCAATGGAGAAGACATTTTCACCAAAATCCAGAATTATCCAATAGAGAATACAATACTGGAAAATACATAGCTGATTTCTTAAAAACTTTACCTGGTGTTGAAGTACGCTACCCTGTTGCTAAAACGGGCGTTGTAGCAGTCTTAAAAGGTGGTAAGCCAGGCGCGGTCATTGCATTAAGAGCAGACATAGATGCATTGCCAGTGTATGAAAGAAACAGTCTACCCTTTGCATCTAAAGTAACAACTGAATATAATGGTAATAAAGTACCAGTGATGCACGCTTGCGGTCATGACTCACATACTTCTATCTTAATGGCAACTGCTAAAGTATTACATGCCATGCAGAAAGACCTTCCTGGTACTGTTGTATTCTTATTTCAACCAGCCGAGGAGGGTGCTCCTGGAACAGAAGAAGGTGGTGCTCCATTAATGATAAAAGAAGGTGCATTAGACAATCCAAAAGTAGATGCAGTATTTGGTATCCATATTAGTTCAGAGACTCCAGTGGGCACTTTAAAATACAAATCTGGCGCATTCATGGCATCCTCAGATTGGTTTACGATTAAAGTGAACGGTAGAGGTAGTCATGGTTCACAACCTTGGGGTGGCGTAGATCCAATTGCAGCTTCTGCGCAAATTGTGGAAGGCTTACAACATATCGTTTCTAGACAAATGAATTTAACAACTGCCCCTGTAGTGATTACCGTGGGTACCATCAACAGTGGTGTACGTTCTAATATCATTCCAGAAACTGCAGAAATGACTGGTACCATTAGAACACTCGATAGTAAAATGCAGAAAGATGTGCATGAACGTATAAAGCATACTGTAAAAACAATTGCAGCAAGTTCTGGTGCAACTGCAGATGTAACCATTGATACAAAAACATTGGTAACATTCAATGATCCTAACTTAGTGAAGAAAACATTGCCTGCATTAATTAAAGCAGCTGGTGCTGACAATGTATCAGAATCTACTTGGGTAACTGGTGCAGAAGATTTTTCTTTCTTTGGTGAAAAAGCACCAAGCTTCTTTTTTAATTTAGGTGCATTGCCAAAGGGAACTGATCCAAGTAAAGCAGGCCCGCATCATACTCCAGATTTTTATTTAGATGAGTCTGGATTTATTGTGGGTGTGAAAGCTTTTTGTCAATTGGTTTTTGATCATTCAAAAACTAAATAAATTATTTAGAATGATTAGGTAACTATTAATCTATCGTATCTAAGATTAAAATAAGAGGCTCAAATGAGCCTCTTATTTTATCGTTCGTCTTTCTATTAAATATTTAATTTTTTGCAGGATAATTTCTTGCACCAAATAATAAGCTACCAATTCTTACCATAGTACTTCCTTTAGAAATGGCTAAAGCATAGTCTGAACTCATACCCATGCTAAGGGTATTAAATGTTCCATCAGGGAAAGCTGGTTGGGCTTTATCAAAATACGATTTTAGTGTAGTAAACTCCTGAGTTAATAATGCTTGATCTTCAGAGAAACTTGCCATCCCCATTAAACCTCTAATTCGAATATTGGAATAGCCGGCTAACCTTCCACTCATTAATAATTCGTGCAATGCAGGTCCATCAAAACCAAATTTTGTTTCCTCTGTCGCAATATGAATTTGTAATAAACAATCAATGATACGATTTTGCTTCATCGCTTGCTTATTGATTTCTTGTAATAATTTTTCTGAATCGACTCCGTGAATCATATACACAAACGGGGCAATGTATTTTACTTTATTGGATTGTAGATGTCCAATAAAATGCCATTGAATATCCTTAGGCAATGCAGCTTCTTTATCTACCAACTCTTGCACATAGTTCTCGCCAAAAGCACGATGACCTAATGCATATAATTCCATGAGCTCCTCTTGAGGCTTGGTCTTACTAACCGCTACAAGCGTAACTTGTTGGTCTGTTAAAGTAGCATGAATAGATTGATAGGCTGAAATATTAACTGGCATAGGGTACAAAGGTAATTAGAACAACCCAAATAAGCAATCCATTATTTAGTGATTGATCGTCCAATTACCATCTTCTGAATCTCTGAAGTACCTTCATAAATTTGTGTGATTTTTGCATCACGCATTAGGCGCTCCACATGAAATTCTTTCACAAATCCATATCCCCCGTGCACTTGAACAGCTTCTATAGTCACCCACATGGCCGTATCACTTGCATGTAATTTTGCCATAGCTGCACTCATTACATAATCCATATGATTGTCTTTTTCCCAAGCCGCTTTATAACATAACAATCTTGCTGTCTCAATTCGAGTGGCCATTTCTGCTAATTTAAATTGGATTGCTTGGTGTTCATGTATTGGTTTGCCAAAAGATTTTCTTTCTTTACTATAAGCCAAAGCCAATTCATATGCGCCACTTGCAATCCCTAGTGCTTGCGCAGCAATACCTATTCGTCCGCCATTTAAAGTTTTCATTGCAAAATTAAATCCAAAACCATCCTCTCCTATTCTATTTTCTTTTGGTACAATCACATCCATAAAAGAAATAGAATGTGTATCACTTCCACGAATCCCCATTTTATTTTCTTTAGGGCCGACAGTGATTCCTGGGGTATTTTTTTCAACGATAAATGCATTGATTCCTCTTGATCCTTTTGAGGCATCTGTTTGTGCCATCACTAAGTAGACCGATGCAGTAGAGCCATTGGTGATCCAGTTTTTTACGCCATTCAAAACATAATGATCCCCTTTATCAACAGCACTTGTATGTTGGTGTGTTGCATCACTACCCGCCTCTGGTTCACTCAATAAAAAAGCCCCTACATATAATTCTCCATCTTTTTTTCCTTGAGCCAAGGGCGTTAAATATTTTTGTTTTTGAGCCTCATTGCCATATTGTTCTAAACCCCAACAAACTAAACTATTGTTCACACTCACACATACACTCACACTTGAATCTACTTTACTAATTTCCTCCATTGCTAACACATAACTAATGGTATCCATCCCTGCACCACCATATTCCACTGGTGTCATGATCCCCATAAATCCAAGATCAGCTAATTGTAATAATTGTTCTTTAGGTACTTTTTGGTGTTCATCTCTTTCTATTACACCCGGAAGACACTGTTGTTGGGCAAATTCACGCGCTGCTTTTTGAATCATTAACTGCTCTTCTGATAAACTTAAATCCATGGTAAAAATATTTGTTCAAAATTACACTAACAATTGTTAGCAAGCAAAATAATTAAGTAAAATTTTCATTATTATTCAACCAAATACAAATCCTACTTAGGTAACATAAAAATTAATTAGATAACTTGGCTTGAATAAGTTGAGACAAAACCGAACTATCTGCTTGATTCATTAAACGAGAACTGTCTTGTCTAAAATGACGTTTAAAAGCAAGGATTGCAGCGATGCTATCTTTGGTTTCATACCCCACCAAACTCAATGCATGCTGGATAGATAAACCAGCTGGGAGTTGATAGTTGGTATCAGGCTCAAACCAAATACCATAGCCCATACTAGATAAAGTTTTCCATGGAAAATTGATATTGGGGTCGACTTTACGTCTTGGTGCAATATCACTATGTCCAACAAAATGGTCAACTGGAATTTGGTATTTATTTTTTAGTTGGGCAAGCAATTGTAAAAGGCTTGTGATTTGAGCAGGTTCAAAAGGCTCAAAACCATTGTTATCAATTTCTATTCCAATAGAACTTGAATTAAGGTCTGTATTATTGCCCCAGCTGCCAATCCCACCATGCCAAGCCCTCATATAGTCGTTCAACATATGGTGCACGGTTCCATCTTTACAAATCACATAATGTGCGCTCACTTTTGTTCTTTCTAAAGTGAAAGTTTTCAAAGTTTGCTCACAAGCATTTTGAGCTGTGTGGTGGATGACTACAAAATTAGGTTTACGTAAATCAAAATTGGTTGTTCCTACCCATTTTTCGGCAAGCGGCAATTGATTCTCTGATTGTGTTTCAGGAGAAAGCACTATTTTTTTGGATAATAGTTTTGCTTGTCGAATGTATTGACGATTGGTTTTGCCATAAGGAAAACTACTGCAGGCATAGATGCCAATGATCATCAAAAAGAAAGTCAAATATTTTAAACGCATAATCCTAATTGATTAAAATTAAAAAGAAAAGATTTAAGTTCTGTTAACCCTTATTGTATGGATGGTTCTTGTTGACTCAAACAATGGAAACTACCCAATCCCCAAATAATATCAGTTGAATCAATGCCTACCACTGCTCTTGTTGGAAAACAATCCTGAATAATGCGCATTGCTTTATCATCTCTATCACAACGAAAGGTTGGAACCACCACATGTGCATTGCTAATATAAAAATTGGCATAAGAGGCCGGCAGGAATTGGTCTTCGTAAATCACATCTGCAGGCATAGGTAATTCAACAATATTTAATTGTTTACCGTTGATCAAACGCATTTGTTGTAACTCTTTTAAATTGTCTTGCAACAACACATAATTTTCTGAATCCTTATTGGAATCTACTACAGTCACAACTGTATCTTCATTCACAAAACGAACCGTATCGTCAATATGTCCGTCTGTGTCATCCCCCACAATACCTTCAGAAACCCATAATACTTGTTCTATACCATAATAATCACATAAATATTGTTCGATTTGTGATTGATTCAAATGCGGATTTCTATTTTCATTCAATAAACAACATTTAGAAGTCATGACTGTTCCAGCCCCGTTAAAATCTACAGACCCGCCTTCCATGATAATATTTGGATAAAATACGGGCAGATTTAATGCCTCAGCGATACGTGTTGGAATCACATCATCTAAATCATAAGGAGGATATTTTCCACCCCATGCATTGATATTCCAATCTACAATTGCTTTTGGCGCAGCTGGATGATTGCCAATTAAAAAACTTGGCCCATGATCTCTACACCAAGCATCATTGGTTGGATGTATAAAAAATTGAACCTTCGTTAAATCTACTTGTAAAGCCTGCATCATTTTAGTTGCAGTTGCTTGCATCGCAGCATCCACCACATTGATACAAACCTTTTGAGATAAAGTTAAAATTTTAATGAATTCAATATAAGATGGATAGATACTATCTATTTTCCCTGGCCAGCTAGCTTCCTTATGTGGCCAACTTAACCAAGTGGCATCTTGCTTTGCAAACTCAGCCGGGAAAGTATATCCTAATGCTTTTGGTGTTGCCCCTTCCAATATTGCTTCTTGTATATTTTGATGCATATTATTGCTCATCGTCTATATATCTTTGAGTGATGGGTTGGTAAGAATCGATTCGGCGATCACGTAAAAACGGCCAATGGGTTCTATAACTATCCGACTTTTCAGTATCAATATCTACCACTGCAATTTCTTCTTGATCATGGGACGCTTTGTACAATAAAGTTCCAAATGGATTACTTACAAAACTACCTCCCCAGAATTGCATTAAACCATTTTGCTCTAATCCAACGCGATTCACACTGATTACAGGAACACCGTTAGCCACCGCATGACTTCTTTGAATAGTTTGCCATGCATTATATTGTTCTGTGTTAGTTGCTTCGTCTTGTGCTGTTGCCCAACCAATTGCTGTTGGATAAAATAACATTTCTGCACCCATTAAACTTGTAATTCTTGCAGCTTCTGGATACCACTGATCCCAACAAATCAAAACACCAATGGTAGCAAATTTAGTTTTGAAAACCTTATACCCTAAATCACCAGGCGTGAAATAAAATTTTTCATAATAAGCTGGATCATCCGGAATATGCATTTTACGATACTTCCCTAAATAGGTTCCGTCCGCATCCAATACCGCAGTGGTATTATGATACAGGCCTTCTGCCCTCTTCTCAAATAATGAAGCAATGATCACGATGTTTAAACCCTTTGCCAAAATAGCTAATTCGTCTGTTGTTTGACCAGGAATTGGTTCTGCTAATTTAAAATTTTCATAAGCTTCTACATCACAGAAATAGAGTGAAGTATACAATTCTTGCAAGCAAACAATTTGAGCACCTTGCCTTGCTGCATCTTTAATTTTTACAATTGCTTTTGCTTTATTAGCTTGTACATCTGCAGTACAAGACATTTGTATTAAACCAACTTTTACGATTGCCATATTGCTTCTTTTTAAAAAAATCTTTTAAGTCGTCTTTTGAATTAATCCATCAAAACCTTGTATCCCAATCATTTTCTCTGAAATAAATCCTTCTGCATACTGCACTCCAATTTGTTGTCCAAATTCTTTAGCACGTCCTTTAATGAATGCTAAAAAAGAATCACTAGAAATAAAAGTATTCGGCTCATTAGAATTTGGATTGTAAAACTGAGATGTATAGGCCAAAATAGATTCCATCTTTTTATCCATATGGGCACTTATATCCATTACAAAATTAGGTTGTAAATTTCTGGATTGAATATAATGAAACACATGTGTTGGTCTCCATGCACTTTGTATAACACCATTATGTGTTGTTTGAACTTTAACCAATCCAGCTAAAAAAGCAGCATCTGCCACTAACTTAGCAGCTCTACCATGATCTGGATGACGATCTTCGGGGGCGTTGCATAAAATAATATCGGGTTGGTATTTTCTTATCATTTCAATCACAGCTATTTGATGCGCTTGATCATTTACAAAAAAACCATCTTGCATGCCAAGATTTTCTCTAATAGTCGCACCTATGATTTCACTTGCTAACAATGCTTCCTTTGATCTATCAGCAACCGTACCTCTTGTTCCAAGTTCTCCTTTTGTGAGATCAATGATGCCTACTTTTTTTCCTTCAGCTACCGCAGCTAACAAAGTACCACCACATCCTAATTCCACATCATCTGGGTGTGCGCCAAAGGCCAATATATCTAATTTCTGCATAGTCAATTTTTTTAGTACTTCCTTAGACAAAGGTAAGTATTGAATAGGAAAGATGGGCAAATTGTATCCTGATACAAAAAACCCTTTCCGACTAATGTTGGAAAGGGTTGATGAAAATTAAATGCTTTAATTTATTTTGCTTTTGCGTAACGCTTGTTGAACTTATCGATACGACCAGCAGTATCTACTAACATGTTCTTACCTGTGTAGAAAGGGTGAGATGTGTTTGAGATCTCCACTTTGATTACTGGATACTCTTTACCATCTTCCCATACGATTGTTTCCTTAGTGTTTGCACTAGATTTACCTAAAAAAGAAGTTTGGTTACTCATGTCTTTGAAGACAACGAAACGATACGCTTCTGGATGGATACCTTGTTTCATATTATGATGTTTAAGGCTGCACGGTTTTTGCCGTGACAATTATAAAATAGGTTGCAAAAGTAGGCTAAAATGCCTTTTTAACCAAACTTTTGGCTGGAAAGTCCCTGAATTTGGATATTGTATGGAAATTATTAGGACTTCATATTGATGTATTGAAGCGGGACACCAAAATTTTCGGTCCTACAAGCTGCTATAACTTCCTGTAAATCATCGATTTTCTTACCTGTACATCTAATAATATCGTCCATTATTGCGGTTTGCACCTTTAAACCTTTGTCTTTGATGTACTTAACGATTTTTTTAGCATCTTCTTGCTTTAAGCCATTTCTTACCGGTACGTCTTGTTTAAAGGTCTTTCCACTAGGTTGAGGGGTTTTGGACAAATCAAATGCATTGGCGTCAATACCCTGTTTGATGGATCTACTTAAAAGCACATCCACAATTTGTTGCAGTTTCATCTCAGAATCAGACTCTAATTTAAGCATGAAATCTTTTTTATTTAGATCAATCACGACATGATTTCCTTTAAAATCAAATCGATTGGTGATTTCTTTTTTCACCACATTTACAGCGTTGTCTAATATTTGAACGTCTACTGAACTTGCGATATCAAATGATGGCATAATGAAAATTTAAAAATGAATAAAAAAGAATTGTATTTAAAAATATTGGGATTAGGCTTTTTTTATTGGGAACCAAGTTCTTGATTTAACAATAAATAACCCACCAACTAATATTAAAATTACGGAAATCAATTCGGCTTGCGTTGGTTGAAATGGTAAAAAATCATATTTATTGTTCACCCTAATCTTTTCTATAAAAAACCTTTCCCCACCAGCAAAAATTAAATAAATGCCCGTTAGGATACCTGGCTGAGTTACTTTCTTACGGAAGCTCCACATGATGGCAAATAAGATGAACATGGCAATGATCTCATATAGTGCTGTTGGATAAACTGGCAATGGCAATTGATTGCAATATGCCCCAACGCATCCAGGAATTGCTACCCCTTCGTTCACTACATTATGAGGATATTGATAGGCCCATGCCCAATCTGGAATCCATCCAAATGGTTTTGGATTGGTATTCACGATACCCCAATCACCGTCTCCACTAATTTGACACCCAATTCTGCCAGCGGCATAGGCAAATAACATAGTTGGTGCCATGGCATCTGCAAAATGGATAACTGAAATTTTTTGCTTTTTTAAATAATAGATAATCCCAATGGTGGCTAAAATTAATCCACCAAAAAAGGTTAATCCACTAAAAGAAATGAGTGAACCAATTGGATCTTTACTAAACTCCTCTAAGTTTTCTAAATTATGAAAAATCTTTGCGCCTAGAAATCCCCATAGTGCGGCTTTCAATACGATATCACCTACTCTATCCTGCGGCCACACTTGTACAGTGCGGGTTTCAGGCTTTGTCAATTTTACTTTGTCCTTTTCTTTCCACTTTAAATAGACCATGATGGCAGCTACTAAAATACCCGCACCCATACTTCCTTGTAAGGATAAAATAAAAGCTTGTGGATTATTTAAAGCCTCTGCAATAATGAATGCACCCACTAATTTGTAGCCAAATATAAATCCAAAAAATCCAGCACTTAATAATTCACCAGTGGTTGCCGGTGCGCCAATAATTTCCTTTTCTTCTGTATAAGTAAACTCTCCGAGAGCTGCTTTCCTTTTTAATTCAAAAAACAATACATAACCAGAGGACACAAATGCCATAGCCACAAAAAAACCAAATGAATTCACCAATTTTAAAGCATTGAGTTCAATTCCTAGTAGGTCTTTTATCAGATAATATAAGTTAGGATACATAGTCTTATTTAAGTACTGCAAAGTAAGTGATTATTAGCAAAAAAAATGGCCACACTAGAAAGTGCGGCCGTAATTACTAACCCATCTAAAAACAAAAAGCGTTCAATATATTTCTAATTACAATGTTCGTTGAACAAAGAAATTAAGTGTTGTGCGATCACTTGAGCAGGGCTTCCTTCAATCTGATGTCTTTCTACCATGCTCACCAATTTGCCGTCTTTAAACAAAGCAATAGCTGGTGAAGAAGGTGGATAAGGCATATGTAATGCTCTTACTTGATTGACTGCCTCGATATCGAAACCTGCAAATGCTGTTGTGATATGATCTGGTTTTTTTGTTGCGTTCGCTACAGCCATTAAAACACCTGGTCTACAAGCTCCAGCAGCACAACCACAAACCGAATTAATCACCACCATTGTTGTACCAGTTGCATTCACCACATTTGAAACTTCAGCTGCTGTTGTTAAATCTGTAAATCCGTTATCAACTAATTCAGCCTTCATTGGTAATACAATCTCTGCAGGGTACATATCTTCTACTATTTGAATCAAAATTAGGGATTTTAAAAATCACTTACAAATTTGTTTTCAAGTCATTATGGCAATTAACAATTCCATAATATGCCATTAAGTCATTAAAATACGCGATTTTGGAACATTTTACCTCAAATAACCCAATATTTTTAACATAGACTGGGCAGATTGTTCCTTTGCATAGACCCAGTCAACCAATTTACCCGTCTTCTCATCCATTTCGACAATGACGTGTTTTGGAGATGGGATTAAGCAGTGTTTGATCCCTCCATAACCACTTATTTGATCTTGATATGCTCCTGTATGGAAAAATCCTACATACAATGGCTCTTTATTTTCTTCCTCCTTATCGTCCATGGTATCATCTTTTAACTTGGGCAAGAATACTTCGTTAATATGTTCCTCTGAATCATAATAGTCATGACTATCGCAAGTGATTCCACCAAGTACAACCCTTTGATAATCATTTTCCCATTTATTGACCGGCAACATCAGGAATTTTTCTCCAATACCCCATGTATCCGGAAGTGTTGTAATAAATGAAGAGTCAATCATATACCAACACTCTCTATCGTTTTGTTTTTTCTCTGCAAGTACTTTATAAATATGTGCCATACTCTCTCCTACCGTATAGCTTCCAAATTCAGTATAGATATTTGGCATAGGTACTTTTGCCTTTTTACATGACTTCTTGATATTAGATACAATTTCATTGATGATGAATTGATAATCATATTCAAAACCAAGTGAGTGCTTGATTGGGAAACCACCACCGATATTGATTGAGTCTAATTCAGGACAAATCTTTTTTAATTGACAATACAAGTTGATGATTTTATTCAACTCTGACCAGTAATAAATATCATCCTTAATCCCTTTATTTAAAAATATATGTAACATCTTTAACTGAAACTTATCTTCATACCCTTCTATCTCGTCCACATAAAATTCTAAAATGTCTTTTGCACGAATGCCTAATCTTGAGGTGTAGAAAGGAAAACTAGGCTCTTCCTCTGCCGCAACACGAATACCTAATTTAAATGGCACTTTGGCATTGCGCTTATAAAATTGCAATTCTTCTACATTATCTAATATAGGTATCACATTCTTAAATCCAGTATTGATCAATTTTGTGATTCGACTGGTATACATTTTTTGTTTAAACCCATTGCAAATGATAAAAATATCTTTATTGATTTTTCTTCTTTTATACAACTGATTGATGATCTCGATATCATAAGCAAATGAAGTTTCTAAATGTACATTATACGATAATGCCTCTTCTACTATAAAAGAAAAGTGTGAACTTTTTGTACAATAACAATAAAAATACTCCCCTTCGTATTTATGTTTTTTGAAAGCATCCGCAAACATCTTTTTTGCCTTGTTAATTTGCATACCAATTTTTGGCAAATAAGTGAGCTTTAAAGGCGTACCATGCTTTTCGATAATCGCTTTTAAATCTAGCCCATTAAATTCTAGGTAACCATTTTCATTTTTATTAAATCCTTCTTGAGGGAAATGGAATGTTTGTTTTACCAGAGAAGTGTAGGTATTGTTCATGGATGTAACTGGGGTTGTTTCTTGTTAATTATTATTTCACAAAAATAGTTGTTTGAATGGATATTAGGGATGCTTTTTTTAAGCGGGTCATAAAAAAAACCGCCCCAACAATTGGAGCGGTTTTTAATCTATTTTGAGCAGCAATTAAGCTTTCACTGATTGTACAATCTTTTTGAAAGTTTCTGGCTCATTCATTGCCATATCAGCCAATACCTTACGGTTCAAATCAGAACCTTTCTTAGCTAATAAATTAATGAACTGGCTGTAGGTTAAACCTTCTTCTCTAACAGCAGCGTTGATACGTGCAATCCACAATGTGCGGTATTCACGCTTCTTCAACTTACGAGAAACATAAGAGTAAGTTAAACCTTTCTCTAATACGTTTTTGGCAACGGTATAGACGTTTTTACGCTTACCATAGAAACCTTTGGCTTGATCTAAAATCTTTTTTCTTCTTGCTCTAGATGCAACGGCATTTTTTGAACGTGGCATAATTAATATTTTTTTGAATCGGCTTTTGAAAGCTTCGGACTCGGTGAATTAAATGGTTGGAATGTGAAGGAATGATTATCCTTTTAATCTTAATAAACGAAGAACGAAGTCTTTGTTAGTTGATCCTACTAAACCTTTCTTTCTCATAGCTCTTTTACGCTTAGTAGATTTCTTGGTTAGAATGTGTCTTTTGAACGCTTTTTGGAAGGTGATTTCACCAGTTCCAGTAACTTTAAAACGCTTTTTTGCGCTTGAGTTAGTTTTTACTTTTGGCATTATTATAATCTTATCGATTACTCCCTACTGGCGGTCTTGCACGGGCGAGACACTTTTTGAGCCTTGTGGGAAATGGAGGGCGAAGGTAGGATAAGTGTAGAATATGGCCAAACAAAAGCCACATTAATGTGGCTTAAAATCATAAAAATTGGTTTTTAAAGCCTTTATATTCGTTAGAAAAGGGTTTAAAAACCAAAATAGCCTTCAAATTGAAGGCTATCTATAAAATATTCATTGAAAATCAGCATTTTAGCTGATTGCGATATCAAATATTAAGCGCTTGGCTTCTTTTTACCCCCTGCTTTTGGTTGAAAAATGGCAAACATTCTCTTTCCTTCCAACTTAGGCATACTTTCTAAAGTACCTGCATCAGCCAGTCTTTCTGCAAATTTCAATAAAAGTAATTGACCTCTGTCTTGGAACATAATGGCTCTACCTTTAAATTGAACATAGGCTTTTACCTTATTTCCATCTTGTAAAAACTTTTCGGCATGTTTTGCTTTAAAATCAAAATCGTGGTCATCTGTACCTGGAGTGAAACGAATCTCTTTAATCTCTGATTGCTTTGAGTTCGCTTTCATCTCTTTTTCCTTACGCTTTTTCTCGTAAAGAAATTTCTTATAGTCAATGACTTTACATACTGGGGGATTGGCTGTTGGAGAAATCTCAACTAAGTCTAAACCTTGTTCAGCAGCTATTTTTAGCGCATCTTGTGTGTTGTAAACGCCTACGGTGATATTCTCACCAACCAGTCGTATTTCTGGTACTCTAATACGATCATTGATACGGTGCTCAGGTTCTTGTTGTCTTTGAAACCTTGGGTTAAATCTTGGTCCTCTGTTCGGTAATGCCATTAATTGTTAAAACGTTGTTTAAGTTTGTAAAGATAGTCAATGTTATGCTTCAGGTGCTTTTCTTTCCACTATTTCTTGATGGATCTGAGAAATAAAGGCGGTTTTATCCATCATCCCTAAATCTCCTTTGCCTTGTCTTCTGATAGATAATTGACCCTCAGTCATCTCTTTTTCTCCAATAACTAGCATATACGGCACTTTCATCAATTCAGTATCACGGATTTTTTTACCAATTTTTTCATTTCTATCATCAATCTCAGCACGAACACCTGCTTTGCGCAATTCAGCTAATACTTCCTGTGCATAAGGCATAAATTTATCACTAATTGGCAAGATCTTGGCTTGTAAAGGTGCCAACCAAACAGGGAATTTTCCAGCATAATGCTCTAATAAGAAACCAATAAAGCGTTCATGTGTGCCTAAAGGTGCACGGTGAATAATCAATGGGGTTTCTGGCTCATTGTCTTTATTGGTAAAACTTAAATTAAATCTTTTTCCTTGTGCAAAATCCACTTGATTAGTAGCCAATGTAAACTCTCTTCCTATGATGCTCCAAATTTGAACATCAATTTTTGGTCCGTAGAAAGCACCTTCATCCTGCACTTCTACAAATGGCGTTCCTGTTTCAATCAATACTTCACGCACCATTTGTTCTGTCTCTAACCACAACGCTGGTTCGTTGATATATTTCTGACCCAATTTTGCAGGATCGTGTAAACTTAATCGCATTACATATTTATCAATGCCAAAAATATTAAAGTACTTCAAGTACATGTCATTGACAGCTCTAAATTCTTGTGCAAATTGTGCTTTAGTACAATAAATATGCGCATCGTTCATGTGTAAACAACGCACTCGCATTAATCCAAATAATTCACCCGATTGCTCATAACGGTAACAAGTGCCATACTCTGCAAGTCTTAATGGCATGTCTTTGTAGCTCTTAGGCTCTGCATCAAAAATTTTATGGTGATGCGGACAATTCATTGCTTTCAAATAATATTTTGTGCCATCCAATTCCATTGGAGGGAACATACTATCTTGGTAATAAGGCAAGTGACCACTTGTAATATACATGCTTTCTTTAGCGATATGTGGAGTCACCACACGCTTATATCCTGCAGCTTCTTCGGTCTCTTTTGCAAGGCGTTCCAATTCTTCAATGATGATTGTACCATTTGGCATCCACAAAGGAAGTCCAGGTCCAACATCATCATCCATGGTATAAATGCCTAATTCTTTTCCTAGTTTTCGGTGATCTCTTTTCTTTGCTTCTTCTAATAATAACAAGTACTCATCTAATTCTTTTTGATTCGGAAAAGTCACGCCATATACACGTGTCAACATTTTATTTTTTTCGTCCCCTTTCCAAAAAGCACCTGCAATATTGGTGATTTTGATGGCCTTAATCGCACTTGTATTTGGAATATGTGGCCCACGACATAAATCTGTAAAGCCACCTTGTGTATAAAAAGTAATGGTACCATCTTCCAATCCAGACAATAAATCTAGTTTGTATTCATCCCCCTTTTCGGTAAAATAAGCCACGGCTTCGGGCTTTGACATTTCCTTACGAATATAATCATTGGCTTTCTTTGCCAATTCATTCATTTTCTGTTCCAATAAAACAATATCCTCTTCCTTAATTGTTTTATCTCCTAAATCTATATCATAATAAAACCCTTTTTCTAATGCAGGTCCGACCCAAAAT
>JBILCS010000029.1:0-19538 GCA_044353005.1 Sediminibacterium sp.
TAGCTTTCTATTTCCCCCAAAAAATAGTGGTAGTTTTTAGGACAAAATTGCCCAATGGAGACCAGCAACCATTCAAACGGGGTGTATCTGAAAAACCAAAGAGTAAGGGAAAACAAAATGAAAAAAATATTATTATTCGTAATGCTTTTGGCAACTGTTGCCATGACTTCTTGTAGCAAAGATTCAGCTAAACCTACTTTAGTTGGTAAATGGAAATTTGTTAGTGTTGTTTATAAATCTGCTAATTTTTCAGAAACTATTAATGGATCAACTGGGGATTATATGGATTTTAAAAAAGATGGGAAACTTGAATTTAGATTCCAAGGCGAAACTGAAACTATTGACTATACAATAAGTGGTTCAAAGGTACTATTTGATGGCTCAACTTATTCAATTACTAACTTGACTTCAAGTGCTGCAAGTTTGTATAACACAGAAGGCTCTGGTAGCGATAAATTTGAGCAAACTGTTAATTTAAAAAAGTAATTTTTCCTTAAACATAAAGAGGTATTTTATATCTCTTTATGTTTTTCATCCATTCTTTCATTGTATTGCAATGGCTCATTTTTCCAATGCTTATTATAAGATACAAACCAGCCTAACCAAATAGAACGAGATAGGCGCATTAAAATAGGTTGTATAAGGATCAATAAAAAAATAGTCGTGCCTAACCAATAAAACATTCTGTTGTCATCTAATTCCCAAGTCATCCCAATCAATACTTTCCATGCAACAAACATGGAAACAAAATAGGCAACCGTCAATGCATAACTTACATAACCTGTGCCATAATAAAACCCCACTTCAATTTCTGTTTGCTGTCCACAAACGGGACAGTGGTCATGCATTTTTAGGATATTGGATAGATCGTAGGGATTGGTCGTTGTGAATAGAGCGCCTTCTCTACATCTAGGACATTTATTCGTCAAAGTGCTGTATAGGTGGCTTTTTTTCATGCCACGAAGGTACCGAAAATTAAGGAGAAATCAATTGCTCCATCTGAATACCTCTAGAACCCTTAATGAGTAAAGTATGGCCGCTAAATTGTTTTGATTTAAACCAGGTTTTAGCATCTTGTACTGTATCAAAATAATGATAATGGTGATTACAACTTTTAAATTCTAATCCAACTAATAATACCTCGCTCCAATTATTTTGCTTCAATTGATCAATCAGCATTTGATGTTCCATTAAAGTATCATCACCCAGTTCTCTCATACCACCTAAGCAAACTACTTTATTGGCTTTATTTAATTTTGAAAAATTCTCTACCGCTAATTTCATACTCGAAGGATTTGCATTATAAGCATCTAAAATCACTTCGTTATTTTCCCACTGCACCAATTGAGAACGACTATTGGTTGGGATATAATTTTCAATTGCAGCTTTAATTTTTTCATTAGGCACTTTAAAGTATTGACCAATTGTGATGGCAGCTAGTACATTGGGTAAATTATAATTACCTACTAAATGTGTAGCTATAGTATCTAAGGCAATGCCCTTGTTTATTTTGACTGTCAACATGCCATCCGCATCCATTGCTTCACCTTGAATTTGTCCACTGTGTTGTCCATATCCAATCAAATGAGGAATGCCTTGAGACATCGTTTGTAAATAGTCATAATCCTCCATGATAAATGCTGTGCCATTGTGTGCGCGTATAAAATCATACAATTCACCTTTGCCTTTTTTGACGCCTTCTTCAGAACCAAATCCTTCTAAATGTGCTTTACCACAATTGGTAATCATGCCATGCGTTGGTAAAGTATAAGCGCAATAACTTTCAATTTCTTTCTGGTGATTAGCACCCATTTCGATGACAGCCATATCAGCATTTTTTGGAATACTGAGCAGGGTCAATGGCACACCTATATGGTTGTTTAAATTTCCTTGAGTTGTAAAAGTGTTGAAATGACTTGCTAAAACAGTGTATACCAATTCTTTTGTAGTCGTCTTTCCATTGCTGCCAGTGATGGCGATAAAAGGGATGTCAAATTGTTGACGATGGTATTTTGCTAATTGCTGCAGGGTCGTTAAAACATCTTCAACAAAAATAATACGTCCATGGAATTTGTCACTGTCTGCAATCGATTCATCCACAATCGCATAAGCTGCGCCTGCTTCTAATGCAGCAAGGGCAAAATGATTACCATTGAAACTGGGGCCTTTTAATGCAAAATATATATCTCCTGCTTTAAGTTTTCTTGTGTCTGTTACAACAGATGGATGTGCAGTGTAAATGGAATATAACGCTTCGATTGATCCAAGCTTCATAGCAATTAATTTAGCTTTTTGCCATCAATAAACAAGTTGCTGTGGCAACTAGTCCTTCTTCTCTACCTGTAAAGCCCATGGTTTCTGTAGTGGTTGCTTTGATAGAAATATCTTTATTACCAATATGTAAAATGGAAGCGATGCATTCCTGCATAGCCATCACATAAGGTTTAATTTTTGGTGCTTCTAAACAAAGTGTTGCATCTATATTGACAATTTGATAGCCTTCTGCAGTAATTAAATCGTAAGTTCTTTGTAATAAAATTTTACTATCAATATTTTTAAATGCATTGTCGGTGTCTGGGAAATGTGTGCCAATATCGCCTAAACTTAATGCCCCTAAAAGCGAATCGCAAATAGCATGTAATAAAACATCTGCGTCACTATGGCCTAAAGCACCTTTGCGGTGGGGAATAAGAATCCCTCCAATCCATAAATCTCTACCAGTTACCAATTGATGAAAATCTATGCCTGAACCTATGCGTAGTTTCATTAAAATTTATTTTTGATTCTCTGCCATAAATTATTCTTAGGCTTATCCTCTTTGGTATCTGGTGTATCCATTCCAAAAGCAGAAATAGCACATCTGAAACCAATAGTGCTGCTAGATTTATCTTGCTCTAAATATCTTCTAGTTCCTGGACTTAACCAATAAGGACGATCTTTCCAGCTTCCTCCTTTGTAGACTCTTGATTTATTAGAGATCATTGTATTCGTTCCAGTTTCATAACTAGATGTATTTGCATCATCTCCATCTAATACACTATTGCCACGATAAGGATTAAAATCATCCATATCAATGCTATTCATTGGTCGATAGATATCTGCCACCCATTCGTTAACGTTACCACTTAAATTGTATAAGCCTAAAGGGTTTTGTAGAAAACTATTAATCTTACTTGGGAAACCAGCACCATCATTTGCATATCCTACCATACCCATGTAATCGCCACTTCCATTTTTGAAATTAGCCATGAACATACCACGATTTTCTTTCTCCTTTTTACTAATCCTTCCGGTTGGATTGCTTCTTAATCCGTCATTTCCATTAGAGCTCCATGGGTAAGGGGAGTTTGATGCAACAATACTAGCATTGGGTGTCCCTGAATTAGAACCCGCTTTTGGGTTATTAAAATTAGAGATGTAGTTCTTGCCACTAGACACTTTTGCTGCGTATTCCCATTCTGCTTCCGTAGGTAGTCTAAAGTCAGGTATTAAAACATAATCTCCTAAATTTTTGTTCTTTGGTTTACCTTTTGATGGAGTTGGGGCAGTTTTTTTACTCGTATCAACAATACTATTATTGGTCTCCAACTTTCCTATGTAAGGTTTTTTTGGATCAATTAAGCCATATTTGATTAATGTCTTCTCATTTGCTCTATCTGTTCTCCATCTGCAATAAGCATTGGCTTGCTCCCAACTTACACCAACTACAGGATAATCATTAAATGCCCTATTTCTGAAATAACCTTCCACCATTGGTTCATTGTAAGAAAGATCAGTCCTCCAAACTAAAGTGTCTGGAAGTGCTGCTTTCACCATTGAATCTTTCTTCATTGGAATAAAAACACTTTCAAGCCATTTGATATAGGTTCTATACTGTCTGTTGCTCACCTCGTATTGATCGATTCTAAAAGAACTCACAGTCACTCTGCGCAAATTATTATTCCAATCGCCCATAATATTTTCCTGGTTCATACCCATAGCGAATGTACCACCTCTAATCAAAACGGTGCTATCATACGGGTCATCTTTGGATGCAAATGCAACTTTATTGCTTTGATTGCTTTCGAATTGAGCGATCATTTTTGGGCCTAAAAAAAGTACCGCAAAAAATAATAATATACTATTGATAAAATTCATCTGTTTTATTTAATCAGTGCTGTTAAAAATCTTATGCGAATATACTTGCTTTTTTACTCATTTATACAAAAGCAAGTAGATTCTTATGTTAGTAAAACCCTAATTTTAGGGTATGAAACTTGCCGTTTTAACATTTTTTTTATTTGGATGCTGCATTTCCCTTTCTGGATTGGGACAGGTAGGCATGCTCTCTAAAGGAAATTGGGTTAAAATAGCCGTTCCAAACGAAGGGGTTTATCAGCTTACTGGGGCACAATTTAAAGCCATGGGTTTTACAGGTAAAGTGAACGCCAATGAAGTCCAATTGTATGGCATGGATTTATCTATTTTAAGTGAAAAAGTACCCAACGGCTTACCAGATAGTTTAACAGAAATGGCCATTGAAATGCAAGATGGGGGAGATGGGATTTTAGATGACCAAGATAAGTTCTTGTTTTATGCACAAGGTCATTATCAATGGATCAAGTACAATTTGAATGAAGCCCCTATTCGTCAACAAATCACTAGCAATGATTCCTTGTATTTTTTTATCCGTGTTGGAACAAAGGGAAAAAGAATAAATAATTTTAATAAAACGGGGTCTGCAACAAAATTAGTACAAACTTATCCTGCCAAATGGAGGGTCGAAAAAGATACAATTAATATTTTAAGTAGTGGTAAAATATGGCTTGGGGATCCTATGGGCATTGGGACAGGTAAAAAAACAACAATGTCATTCCCACTCAATATGGAGGGTTTGCAATTCAATACCCCAATTATTTTTCAAAGTCAATTGGCGGCATCCACTTATCAAGCAGATGCAAAATTTACAATAAAGTTGAATGATCAATTGATGTCTAGTTCATCTTTGGGTGCAATTTCTGGGAATCTATTTGACGATGCTTATAAAATTCGTTTCGATAGTAGTACAATTTGGTTAGATAAAAACACATTACTAAAAGCAGGACAAAGTTTAACAGCCATGAACCTGCAAGTTGATTTTACAGCACCAGCCACCTCAACAGGTTGGATTGATTATATGGTATTACATGGGCAAAGAACAATTGGATATTGGGGCAATACAGGCTTTGGCTTTGACTATCAAACGAGTCAACCTAAAGCGCAATTGATTGAATTTGAAATTCAAAATGCTACCCCTCAAACAAGGGTTTGGGATCTAAGTCATTACTACCAGCCCATTTTATTGAATCCTCAATTGGGTCAAAATGCCATTGCTACATTTAAAGCCGCTGATAGTATCCGTAAATATTTTTATGTCTTTGAAGCAAATAAAATCAGTGCAGCACAGTTTTCAAGTTCCATAAGTAACGATAGTAGTTTTACGACTAGCCCATTAGATTACATCATCATTTCGGCGCCTGATTATTATCCAGCAGCAAAGACACTTAAAGTATTTCATGAAAAGCAAAATGGGTATAAGGTAGGGCTTTATAGTGCTACCCAAGTATACAATGAAATGGCTGGTGGACAATCTTCGCCAATTGCCATTCGGAATTTTTTAAAATACATTATAGAACAATCCAAATTAAAAAAGCAACCAAGCCCTGCATATGTTTTATTAATGGGTATGGGCAATTTCAATGCCCAAAAAATTCAACTGAGTAAGGAATTACCAGTCTATACTAGTGAAGTGTCTAATGCAATTTTATCTTCCTATAGTTCAGATGATTTTTATGCGATACTACAATCGGGTGCACAAATTCAGTTTGCTCAAACCATTGATTCTATTGGTTTGGCAATTGGCAGGATACCTGCAAGAACCATTGCCGAAGCGAATAAAATGGTAGAGAAATTAATTCAATACCAATCCAATAAAAAAATGGGGCTTTGGCAAAATCAATTGACTTGGGTTGCGGATGATGCGGACTATAATTTACATCTTCAGGATGCAGAGGAAATCATTGGGAATTTAAAAAATAAAACAGCTAACTGGAATCATCGAAAATTGTATTTGGATTTATTTAAGGCGAACCAAACGCTTACTGGCAATACTTATCCAGACGTCAACAAAGCCATTCAAGAATCCATACAAGCTGGCACCCTAATGTTAAATTATACTGGACATGGAAATTATTTGCGCTTAACAGAGGAGGCTGTAATCACTAAATCAGAAATACAGTCTTGGAATAATGCTGGTAAATTACCCATCATGGTCACAGCATCATGTGATTTTGCGCCCTATGATCAACCTGCAACTGCTCCAATAGGTTTTGATGCTTTAATGCAGAATGAAAAAGGAATCATTGCTTTGGTTGCAGCCAATAGGCTTGTATTTGCATACAGTAATAAGCAAATTAATGATGCATTCATGCAGGCTTTATTAGTACCAAATTCAAAGGGTATTTACACGACCATTGGGCAAGCACTGCAAGCAGCAAAAAATTATAATTTTAAGAAAAATGGAGATCGATTAAATGCATTTAAGTTTGGATTAATGGGTGACCCTGCCATGCGTATAGCCCAACCAAAATACCAAATTAATTGTACCAATTTGAATCAGTTGCCATGGTCGGACACTTTAAATTTAAAAGCAGGAGATAAGTATACGATTAAAGGAAATTTGTCAGTAAAAAATCAAACTATTCAAAATTTCAATGGCTATATTGATATGGTTTTATGGGATGCACCAAGCACAAAAAAAACTTTAGCCAATCAAACGAATAGTCAGGTTGTTCCAATTGAAACACAAGAGCAGGCCTTATTTAAAGGAAAAGCGACAGTACAAAATGGACAATTTGAAATCAGTTTTATCCTACCTGGCACACTGCCTGCTTCCAATTCAGCAGCACTTAAATTGCAACTCTATGCCTACAATGATACGGCGGATGCAAGCATGCAATTTCAATCTATTTTTATTCAAGGGGCTGCCGCACAAAATAGACTAGATACCACTGGCCCATCCATCTATAGCTACGTGAATACATCTAATTTTAAATCAGGAGATTGGGTAAGTGCACCTGCTACTTTATATGTCAAATTAAATGACAGTTCTGGGATACAATCTTCGGGAAATGAATTAGGACATGATTTAAAATTAATCATTGACGACACTTTAGTCAAAAATTATAACCTGAATACATTCTTTATTTACGACACGAATGCCTATCAGTCAGGAGCGATTGAATACCCACTTCCAGTGTTGGATGAGGGCAAGCATAGATTGATCATAAAGGGCTGGGATCTTTTAGGGAATGTTTCTAAAGACACCATCTGGATTGAAGTACCTGGTCAAGGAAACCGGAACCTTAGACATCTAAGTATTACCCCGAATCCTGTTCAAGCCAATGCAAAGTTTAGTTTTGAGGTCAACAATAGCATAGACCCAATTTTGGTGCAGTTGGATGTATTTGACGCGAGCGGTATCAGACATTTTTCTAAAAGTCAGAAAATACAACCTAGGGGCAATAAAATTATCTTGGATTGGAATGGGCGTTCTACAAATGGGGGGCTACTCATACCTGGGAAGTATTATTATAGAGTTATCGTTACCCAAAACGGGTTGGAAGAACAATTGATAAATAGCCTATTAAAATTTTAAATATTGATTTCTAAGGTTATCTTTACTTATAAAGATTATTCAAGCATTTAAGTATGATTAAAATTCCCTCAATCAAAACAGCCTTAATTGTAGTTTTATTTTTTGTAGCTAGTTCACTAACAGCTCAAACCAAGCTTAAATTACAAAGTACCGCAGTACCATTTATGATGATCTCTCCAGATGCAAGATCTGGAGGAATGGGTAATTTGTCGATAGCCATGTCTCCAGAAGCCAATGATCTTTTTGGGAACACTGCCAAGATCCCATATCTTAATAATGACCAAGGGTTTCTTATCAATTATACGCCATGGTTAAAAGATTTAGGATTGAGTGATGTGTATTTGGCAAGTGCAGGTTATTTTAAAAAATTAAATAGTTTTAGCGGCATCAATAGTTCTTTGCGCTTTTTTAGTTTAGGTAATATTGATTTCACAGACGAATCTGGAACCTCCACTTATCCATCTCAAAGACCTTCAGAATTCAGTTTTGACTTTGGATACAATCTTTTATTAACAGATGCGCTGAGTATGGGGGTGACTTTAAGGTATATCAATTCTAGGTTAGTGTCTGGACCTTTCAATAATACAATATTCAAAGCTGGTAATACTTTTGCTGGAGACATTAGTTTATTCTACAAACAAAACGAAGACTTAGAAGGGTTCCATGCAGGTTTGGTTTTATCCAACTTAGGAGGTAAAGTGAGTTACACAAATGAATCAAAAAATAAATTTCTTATTCCAGCAAATATTGGTTTAGGATTAGCCTATTTAAATAAGTTTGACCAAGACAATTCTATAGAATTTGGTTTAGATGTAAATCGATTAATGGTGCCAGTCATTCCAAATGGGAATGACCCAGAATTAGAAGATCAATATTATTCTCAATCAGTTGTAGCAAGTTGGTTTAACTCTTTCTCAAATAAATATGGTATGCCTTTTTCAGAATCATTGAAAATATCATTAGGGGCTGAATACAATTATGCAGACCGATTTCATTTAAGGGCCGGCTATTTTTTAGACAATAATAAGAACCTAAGCAACATGCAATATTTTACAGTTGGTTCTAGCTTCCAATACCAACAGTCTAAATTCAATATTTCCTATTTGGTACCTACAGGGGGTGGTATCACTAGAAATCCATTGTCAAATACCTTGCGTTTTGGCTCCATATTTTACTTCTAAATTATTTGTTAACTAAAGCGAGCTAGCTTCAATTTACCTGCTTTTTTAACTACTTTTGTAGCACATGTCTACTATCATTCCCATTGTGAACCATAGTCACCATCCTTTGCCCGCATATGCAACGCAAGGATCCTCTGGCTTAGACCTACGTGCTTTTGTCACTTCACCCGTTCAGTTGGCTCCCTTAGAGCGCGCATTGATTCCAACAGGCTTGCACATTGCTTTACCAAATAATTGGGAGGCACAAGTAAGACCAAGAAGTGGGCTTGCCATTAAACAAGGGCTGACATGTTTAAATACACCAGGCACTATAGATGCAGATTATAGAGGAGAAATTAAAGTTATTTTGATCAACTTGTCCAATGAAATTCAAGTGATACAAGATGGAGATCGTATTGCGCAAATCGTATTTCAACAAGTTGAAAAAATGGAATGGCAATTAGTAGAAAATTTGGAGACAACCCAAAGAGGCGATGGTGGATTTGGGCATACTGGTAAAATATAAAATGTACACATGCGAATTGTAAAAAACAGCATTTATTTGATTTTGATACTTTTAAGTGTGGCATGTTCAAATGTGAAGAAGGTTCAAGTCATTCAAGATGCATTGACTCTGAAAGTTTTACCGGATGCTACTGCATTGGCAGAAAAAGCAAGATTAGATTCTGTATTAATGATAGAAGGTATTGTGCACAATATTGCCCATACTAAAATTGCTTTCAAAACCATGAATGCGAAGTTGAAAATGGATTATGAAACAATTAAGGATAAAGATAGTTATATCGCAAATTTAAGCATTCGGAAAGATAGCGGAATGTACATTACCATTAGAGGTGCAATGGGTGTGATTGGTTTAAAAGCATTTATCAATAAAGACAGTATTTTTCTGACTTTTCCACTATCAAAAAAAACAGAACGACATCCATTATCCTATTTACAAGAGGTGATAAAAATTCCATTAAATTACCAAACGATTCAAGACCTTGTAGTAGGCAATCCAATTTTTATGGATAGCATTGATATCATTTCTTATAAAGTCATCAACGAAAGATTACAAGTAAGTTTAGTAGGAAAATTATTTAAAAATTTAATCATCCTTAGCGAGGACAATACCAAATTGGTTCAGTTAAAGTTGGATGATGTGGATGCGGCAAAACATAGAACATGTGATATTAATTATAGTCAACACACTTTGGTTAATAATATACAGTTCCCACTTTATAGAACTATTTCCATCAATGCACAAACCAAATTGGATATCGGAATGGAAATCAAGGAATTTAATTTTGATGAACCTTTAAAATACACTTTTTCTTTACCTAAAATAGGCAGACGTAAATAATAAAGTGAAAATCGAATCCTATGATTAAAAAATGCGCTATACTTATTTGCATAATTTTTGTTTGTTTTTTCAATCATTCAATTGCACAAAATGGTAATTCAAGAGATGAATTGCAAAGACAATCTCAGACATTACAAAAAGAATTAGATGCATTAAATAATCTATTAGAACAAACTAAGAAGAATAAAAAAAGCTCATTGGCGCAATTAGCATTGATCAGAAATAAAATCTCAAAAAGGGAAGCTTTAATCAATGGGATTTCTAAGCAGGTTAAAGTCTTAGATGCGGCTATTCAGAATAATCAGCAAGATGTAAGGCGTTTGAACAACGAATTGGATACCCTAAAATATAGATATGCAAAAAGTATTGTTTTCGCTTACCAAAGCAGGAGCGGGTATGAATACCTTAATTTTCTGTTTTCTGCTGGAAGCTTTAATGATGCAGTCAAAAGAATTACCTATTTAAAGAGTTATCGTCAGAATAGAGAAGCACAAGCATTGTCAATTGGTCTATCTGAGCAAAACTTAAAATCTAAAATTACCATTCTTAGTGAAAATAAGCAGGATAGGATGAAAACCTTATCCGCTCAGACTGTTCAGTTAAAAGTGTTGCAGGATGATAGAAAGGAACAGGATAAAGTGGTAAAACAATTAAAAAATAAGGAGCAAGAAATTACAACGCAGGTAAGACAAAAAGAAGCACAAAGAAGAAAGATGCAAGCTGCTATAGCTGCGGTGATTAAAAGAGAAATGCAGGAAGCGGTAAAAAGAGAGAATGAGCGTCTGGCTAAATTAAAAGCAGCCAATAATACTAATAATAGACCGACAGCTGCAACTGAGGAAAAGGCAAAAGGAAGCCCTAGTGTAGGTAAAGTAGAAGGTGGTTTGAAAAGTACAACTAGCAATCGTCCTTATTCGGCGCTTGAAACGACAGAAGAGGGCAGGGAGACTTCTATTTCTTTTGAAAATAACAAAGGTGGGCTGCCTTGGCCAGTTGCCACGGGGATCGTCAATATTCATTTTGGTGTTGAAAGTATTCCAGGTACAAAATTAGATCGTAAAAGTGATGGTATCGAAGTGGCGGTCCCTAAAGGAACCTCTGTTAAAAGTGTCGCCAATGGAACTGTTGTATATGTGGGGGATGTCAATGGAGACAAGACTGTTTTAATTAAACATGGTAAATATTTTACAGCATTTTCATGCCTCAGCAGTGCATCTGTAAGTAATGGACAAGAAGTTAGAGCAGGAACCGTCATTGGCAAGTCGGGTATCAATCTAGACGGGGAAGGGGCTGTTTTATTCTCCATTTGTAATGAAAAAGCAGTATATTATGATCCTGAAAATTGGCTAAAAGCTAGAAGGTAGTAGCCAATTGGAGGATTTTAAAATCGTCATCATGCCAAAATGCATTTTAGCCCTAGACCAAGGAACAACAAGTAGCCGTGCTATTTTATTTGACCAAGAAGGTCTAATCCTATCCACTGCACAAAAAGAGTTTACTCAAATTTTTCCAGCACCTGGTTGGGTAGAACATGATCCAATGGAAATTTGGAGTACGCAAATTGGCGTTGCTTCTGAAGTGATATCAAAACATGGCATCGATAAGTTTGATATTGCAGCCATTGGCATCACTAATCAAAGAGAAACAACTGTTATTTGGAATAAGTCAACAGGGATGCCAATTTACAATGCGATTGTTTGGCAAGATAGAAGGACTGCGGATTTTTGTGACCAATTAAAGTTAGAGGGCAAGCAAGGATTGATTCAAGAAAAAACAGGGTTAATTATTGATGCATATTTTTCTGCTTCCAAAATAAAATGGATTTTAGATCATGTGGATGGCGCGCGAGCAGAGGCCGAAAAGGGCGAACTTTGTTTTGGTACCATTGATAGTTGGTTGGTTTGGAAATTGACCAACGGTGCGCAACACATCACAGATGCGACCAATGCATCTAGGACGATGCTCTTTAATATTCATGATTTAAAATGGGATACGACCTTATTGGAATTGTTTAATATTCCAGTCTCTATTTTACCTGAAGTAAAAAGTAGTAGTGAGGTATATGGCTACACAGATTTATTGGTAACCAATCAACAAATTCCAATTGCAGGCATAGCTGGAGATCAACAAGCGGCATTGTTTGGACAAATTTGTATTCAACCTGGCATGGTTAAAAATACCTACGGTACAGGTTGTTTTATGTTAATGCATACTGGAGAAAAAGCAGTGATATCAAAAAATAATTTATTAACTACAATTGCATTACAACTTAACGGTAAAACTTTTTATGCATTAGAGGGCAGTGTGTTTATTGGAGGGGCTGTAGTGCAGTGGCTTAGGGATGGACTCCATCTTATTCGTGATTCTGAACAAGTAGAAAGTTTAGCTGCACAAGTTGCTCATACCGATGGGGTATATATGGTCCCTGCATTTGCTGGCTTGGGTGCACCCTATTGGAATCAGCACGCAAAAGGCACAATCACTGGGATCACAAGAGGTACCAATGCTGCACATATTGCCCGAGCAGCATTAGAAAGTATCGCTTATCAATCATACGACTTATTAAAGGCAATGGAATCGGATGCGCAAATTCCAATTGCAGAATTAAGAGTGGATGGAGGCGCCACAAAAAATAATTTATTGATGCAGTTTCAATCCAATATTTTAAATACAAAAGTGATTCGACCTACGATCATTGAAACCACTGCATTGGGTGCAGCTTATCTTGCTGGTTTGGCAGTAGGTTTTTGGAAAGACGAATCTGAACTTGCAGCAAAATGGAAAGTAGATCAAGTTTTCAGTCCTAACTTAGCGCAAGCAGATGTAGAAAAAGGAATCGAAGGGTGGAAAAAAGCAATTCAAATGACCAATATATAAATGACTAAATAATAATTTTATGACTCCATTTTTAGGCGAATTCTTAGGCACTTCCATTATGATGATGATTGGAAACGGTGTGGTAGCAAATGTGGTATTGCCAAAAACCAAAGGCAATAACGGCGGATTGATTTCTATTGTGCTGGGTTGGACCATCGCTGTTTTTGTGGGCGTGTATATTTCTAATAGTGCTAGTGGGGCGCACTTAAATCCAGCTGTTACCATTGCTTTTGCAAGTGCTGGCAAATTTAGTTGGGCCTTAGTTCCTTCGTATTTATTAGCGCAATTATTAGGTAGTATGTTGGGGGCATTTGTGGTGTGGATGGTCTATAAAGATCATTTGAATGCATGTGAACATGCAGGGGATCAATTGGCTTGTTTTTCGACAGGTCCATCCATACGTAGATTGCCACAAAATTTTATAGTTGAAACGGTTGCAAGCTTTATTTTCATATTAGGAATTTTTTATATTAAACCTGCTGGCGTCGAATTAGGTACTTTTTCGGCCCTTCCAGTTGCCCTTTTGGTGGCAGGAATTGGTTTTGGAATTGGAGGACCAACCGGTTGGGCCATCAATCCAGCTAGAGATTTAGGGCCTAGAATCATGCATTTTGTACTTCCAATAAAGGGGAAAGGGCCAAGTGATTGGGCTTATGCTGCTATTCCCGTATTTGGGCCAATTGTAGGAGGAATTTTAGCTGCAATTATCTATGTACAATTTTTGCAATAAACTTGCAAATCACTACCTTTGCAGCCGAAATGGAGTCAATCCATTTTCGCCTCGTAAAAGGGGGTTGTAAAAACAAATAACAATATGGCAACAACAGGTAAAATCAAACAAATTATTGGTGCGGTTGTAGACGTACATTTTTCAACAAAAAGTGTATTACCAGAAATATACAATGCCCTTGAAATCACACGTCCTAACGGTGAAAAATTAGTATTAGAAGTTCAACAACACTTAGGTGAAGATAGCGTTCGTGCAATTGCAATGGACGGTACTGAAGGCTTGGTGAGAGGAATGGAAGTGGTTGATACCGGTAAAGGAATTTTAATGCCAGTAGGTGAAGGCATCAATGGTCGCTTGTTCAATGTAACAGGAGATGCGATTGATGGTTTACCACAAATAGATAAATCGAATGGTCGTCCTATTCACGCAAATCCTCCAAAGTTCGAAGACTTGAGTACTGCAACAGAAGTGTTGTTTACAGGGATTAAAGTAATTGATTTGATTGAGCCTTATGCAAAGGGTGGAAAGATTGGATTGTTTGGTGGTGCTGGTGTAGGTAAAACAGTTTTGATTCAAGAATTGATTAACAATATTGCAAAAGGACACGGTGGATTATCAGTGTTTGCAGGTGTGGGAGAAAGAACAAGAGAGGGAAATGATTTATTGCGTGAGATGATTGAAGCAGGTATCATGAAATATGGTGATGCATTCAAGCATAGCATGGAAGAAGGCGGATGGGATTTAAGTAAAGTGAATTTAGAAGAATTAAAAGAATCAAAAGCAACATTTGTTTTTGGTCAAATGAACGAACCTCCTGGTGCACGTGCGCGTGTGGCTTTGAGTGGTTTGACAATTGCAGAATATTTCCGTGATGGAGATGGAACAGGAAAAGGAAAGGATATCTTATTCTTTGTGGATAATATCTTCCGTTTTACGCAAGCAGGTTCAGAGGTATCGGCTTTATTAGGTCGTATGCCATCTGCGGTAGGATACCAACCAACATTGGCTACAGAGATGGGACTCATGCAAGAGCGTATCACTTCAACTAAGAATGGTTCTATTACTTCAGTTCAAGCGGTCTACGTTCCTGCGGATGACTTAACAGATCCAGCTCCAGCAACTACTTTTGCCCACTTAGATGCAACAACAGTATTGTCTCGTAAAATTGCCGATTTAGGAATCTATCCTGCGGTGGATCCATTGGATTCTACTTCAAGAATTTTAACAAAAGCAATTGTTGGTGACGCACATTATGATACAGCACAGAAAGTTAAAATGATTTTACAACGTTATAAGGAATTACAAGATATCATTGCCATCTTAGGTATGGATGAATTAAGTGATGAAGATAAATTAGTGGTATCACGCGCACGTCGTGTTCAACGTTTCTTATCTCAACCTTTCCACGTGGCTGAGCAGTTCACAGGTTTGAAAGGTGTATACGTTTCTATCGATGATACCATTAGAGGTTTTAATGCAATTTTGGATGGTCAAGTAGACGAATATCCTGAAGCAGCATTTAACTTAGTGGGTACCTTAGAAGATGCGATTGAGAAAGGTAAGAAAATGATGGCTCAAGCATAATCAATTAAAATTCCATTCATGTTATTAGAAATATTAACACCAGAGAAGAAGTTATTTAGTGGAAATGTACAAGGAGTGCAATTACCTGGTGTAGATGGTTTATTTGAGATCTTAGACAAGCATGCCCCATTAGTGAGTGCATTAGGAATCGGCAATGTAAAAGTCTTACAAAAAGGCGCTGCAGCTGAAACATATGCCATACAAGGCGGATTTGTAGAAGTCATTGATAATAAAGCCACCGTGTTGGTAGAAGGCGTTTTATAAATGGCCACACAATAACAAAAAATTATCAACTATCTGAATCCCTCTCGAACTATCAAGAGGGATTTTTTTATATATTCACATAGGCAAATTTTGCAAGATTGTATTGGATAGATTATGAAAAAAACATTCCCTTTTTTATTTACATTAATTGGATTATCCATCCTAGGGATTTTGTTTATTCAAATCACTTGGCTACAAGGTTTATTTTTATTACAAAAAAATCAATTGATTGAAAAAGTAAATCAGGCAGGTGTTGTCGTTTCTGCTGATTTAGGAAAAAAATTAAATGGTGGTTTGGCATTTCATTTTCCTAAAAAATCCTTGAGTCTTTCAGGAGCGGGGCATTCACATAGTTTCGAAGAAGCTACTTTATCAGATCTCTATAGCTTTCAGGATCTTGATAAAAGATTAAAAGCCGCATTGGCCAAATATGGTTTACAGGACTTGTCTTATGAGTTTGCTTTACAAGACAAAAATGGCAATATAGAAATAAAAAGTAAACAATTTGAAGATGTATTTTTGGATGAATTAAATACGGTGCAAACAAGGGTATCCATTATTCCTCAAGAGATATTAGAAACGACTGGCCCTTTTGAAACATTGATTATTATTGTCCCTAAAGTAAATTCCTATTTATTTAAAACGCTGCAGTGGGTTGTCTTTGGAGCAGGTTTATTTATTCTTGTTGTATTGGCTGCATTTATCATCACAATTAGGTCATTGATAAAACAAAGAAAACTGAGTGAAATTAAAAGTGATTTTATCAATAATATGACCCATGAGTTGAAGACGCCATTGGCAACTATCTCACTTGCTGTGGATGCACTTAAAACAGATAAAGTACAGTCGGATGCGGCATCTGTAGACTATTTTAGCTCCATCATTAAAGAGGAAAATATACGCATGAATAAGCATGTAGAAACTATTTTACAAGCTGCTCAGTTAGAGAAAAAAGAAAATGAGATCAATAGACAATTAGTCAATATAGAGGACCTCATTCAAGGGGTTATTGAAAGTTTTAAATTGCAATTAGAAGGAAAGCCTTCTGAGGTGCATACCCAATTTGAAGCTATGCCTTCTGAAATTTGGATCGACGAAGAATATTTTTTACATGTCTTATCTAATTTAATGGATAACGCAATTAAATACGCCAAGTCCGAAATTAATATTACTATTAAAACAAAAACCATATCCAATAAAATGGTTATTACGATTGAGGATAAAGGTATTGGAATGAGTCCTGATACAGTGAAACATATTTTTGAAAAGTTCTATCGTGCACACGCAGGGAATATCCACAACGTAAAAGGATTTGGTTTAGGTATGAGTTATGTTAAATGGGTGATTGACTTACACAAAGGCACTATACAAGTATCAAGTGAACTAGAGAAAGGCACTAAAGTTGAAATTAGCCTACCGATGATTCAACCAAAATAAACATCCATCACCATAACTAAGAAATCGATATTCGTTTGCTAATGCATGCTGATAAACAGTCTTCCATTGGTCTCCAGCAATTGCAGCAATGATTAACAAGAGTGTAGACTTTGGCTGGTGAAAATTAGTAATCAATCCTTTGCAAATTTTAAATTGATATCCAGGCTTGACCATTAATTGTGTTGTTGCAATGAGTGTATTTAACTTCTTTTGAATCATCCATTCTTTTAAAAACAGCAACGCTTTCTGCACGGTTATATGATGGGCCTCTAAAGTATAGGCTTCCCATTGCAGCAGGTTTAATTCATTCGTATCTATTTTGGGATGCTGTTTTATTTTAATTGCCATCCAATACAAAGATTCCAAAGTTCTAAGTGAAGTTGTTCCAACTGCAATGATCTTGTTGGAAGTAGTGGCTAAGTATTCGATGGTTTGTAGATCTACGTCTATAAATTCTGCATGCATTAAATGGTCATGATAGTCGTCTACTTTAACTGGCATAAATGTACCTGCTCCAACATGTAATGTGATAAATTTATTTTCAATTTCTTTTGCAGACAATGCTTTAAATACAGTTGCATCAAAGTGTAAGCCGGCGGTAGGCGCTGCAACAGATCCTTCTGAACTAGCATAGGTTGTTTGATAGCGATCCTTATCCGTTTCATTGGCTGCTCTTTGAATATAAGGAGGCAATGGTATTTGTCCAACGAGCGCAATGATTTCAGAAAAAATAATGGTAGGATGATCCCAAGAAAATTCAATTATAAACTGCCCATCTTCTTGAGCTATTTTTTTTGCAGACAAAAGGATACTTATTTGATCATACAATAGTTCCTTTTGTAAAAATTCAGATTTCCATTTTTTAGCACCGCCCACCATACATTTCCATTGAACTTTATTAGTGGCTTGCATTGCTAGTTGTACTGGCGTAAACGCAGCAGTGGGTTCTAAGCAAAAAATTTCTATTTTGTGTAGTCTGCTATTTGTAGACGAATTAGGATCGATCATCTTTTCAGCATCCATAGAGGGCATCTGCTCCAAATCATTTAGGCCATTCGATTTATCAAATAAAATCCTAGCTGCAATGACCTTGCTATTGTTAAAGAATAAACTGTGCCCTTTTGGAATGTAATCGGCGATATCCTTGTATTGACCTTCGGCTATAATGGATTGATCCCAGACTAAAATTTTGCTATCTGATCTATTCGCCGCTGGGGTATAGGCAATGCGCTCATCAGGTAAATTGTAATCAAAATCGGCCATTTTCATGATGTAAAAATAGCTAAACCCATTCAAATGCCATGATTTTGGTGGATTCACAGCTTATAAACCCTTAAAAATGGGTTATCCACAGCTCTTAACACCCTAAATTTCTGAAAATTGGTTAAAATAGCCTGAAAGCTAGTCACAGTGAGTGTATTAGCATGGTTTATTTCTTGTGGAAAACTAGAAGGGTCCATTTGGCCTATAAAAGTGGTAAAAAGTGTTATTTTGTGTTAACAAGTGGTAAAATACAGATCAAATTATTAACAAATGACAGGTTTTCACGGAGAATATCAATCAACTATAGACGCAAAGGGGCGTTTCCTAGTTCCAGGTAGCTTGAAAAAGCAACTGGCTGAAGGAGATACGCGCTTTATCGTAAGTAGAGGATTTGAAAAGTGTTTAACACTTTATCCGCTAAAAAGCTGGCAAGCGATTTTGGACAGAATTAGCCAATTGAATGAATTTGATCCCAAAGTGAGACAATTCCGTCGTCAGTTCTTGGGTGGTGCAACCGAAGTTGAGTTGGATGGTGCAGGCCGTTTATTACTGCCTCCAACTTTAAGAGAGTTTGCATTACCAGGTAAAGAAATTGTTTTAGCGGCAGCATTGGATCGTTTTGAAATTTGGGATGCAAGTACTTATAAACAGCTCTTTGAGGATTTCTCTGCAGATGCATTTAGCAATCTAGCGCAGGAAGTAATGGCAGGTATTAAAAATCAAGATTAAGGAAGATGACTTACCCTACATCCAACTTAAACACAGATTACCATATACCTGTTTTATTTCAAGAAACCATTGCGCATCTAAATATAATACCTGACGGTATTTATGTAGATGCCACATTTGGTGGAGGAGGACATAGTAGAGGCATTTTATCAAAGTTGGGTCCGAAAGGAAAACTCATTGCTTTTGATCAAGATGCAGATGCTAAAAAGAACCTACCAAATGATGATCGAATTGTTTTTATACCTGAAAATTTTAGGTACATACAACGATTCCTTCGCTTGAATAAAATTGATAAAGTCAATGGCGTTTTAGCCGACTTAGGCGTAAGTAGCCATCAATTTGATGAAGGTTCAAGAGGTTTCTCTATTCGTTTTGACGGTCCCTTTGATATGAGAATGGATCAACGTCAAACAAGAACAGCAGCGCAAATTATAGAAAGCTATACAGAAGCAGCAC
>JBILCS010000093.1:0-5930 GCA_044353005.1 Sediminibacterium sp.
CTTAACATTACTGCTAAAGTCTTGCTGCCTACCCTGGGACTCGAACGAGTCGTTCTCAAACGTCCCTTTACATGGCATTACAGCACCCAAGGTTTACCCTATAAAACAATTACTTGTCTTATTCGTGCGCTCTTACCGCACGTTTTCACCTTTTCCTCTTGCGAGGTAGTTATTTTCTGTGGCACTTTCTCTATCCCATTGCTGAGATGCCGGCTATTGACCGGTGGGTTACCCTTTGCTGTCCGGACTTTCCTTGGCAATTGCTTACCACGATAGCTCGGGATTGTAGTCAGGCCAAAGGTAGTAAAATAAAGTGGATGTGCTTAATACTCAAAAAAGACTTCAGTGGCGCCATATCCGTAGAATTCGGAGTATTGATTGATAAAGCTTTTGACGCCCTTCTTTACTTTTAGTAAATCGTGGACTTCATTTTTAAGTTTCCCAGATCCAACACCATGAATGATGATCATTGAAGGCAAATAATTTAGCTGCGCTAACTCAAACCATTTTTCAAAAGCTTCCAATTGAAAGTGTATAATTTCGACATTGGTTAGATGACTATGTCGATCCATTAATTTTTCGATATGAAGATCCACCACAGATCTAGCAGCAGGAATATGTTCTTTGATTTTAGATGCATCATATACTTTGTACCCTGCGTTTCTTAAAATATCAATGGCAATATGGTTGTCTTCGGCTTTATCTGGATAGGTATCAAACAATATATAATCCAAACTGACTTTATTGTCTTCTTTTAAGGTTTCAATTTTTTGAAAAATTTGTTTAGGCTTAATTTTCACAACTGATTCAAAATGATCTGCTTTTTTCTTATGCTGTTCCATTAAAGAAAAATCAAATGAAAATTGAGGACTATCATTCACTGTTGCAAATGGAATATCATGAATATAGAAATCGGTAAATGGTGCAATGGTAGACGCAATAGAAAAGTCCACCTCGCCTTGGGCCGATTGCTCGTAAACAAAATTATATTCAATCCTTGTTTTATTGGACAAGAAAATTTTAAGTGACTCTACTACTTCGTCATTGAAATCGTCTAAGCTAAACTTTGGGATTAAATTCAACCATACTCCAGCATCTTCTTTACTCGCGTTCTTTTGTATTTTTTCTTTTGGAATTTGATCTACGAAAAGCTTTAGTGGTGCTTTTTTTTCTGGAAATAATTTCTTTTCTGTAAAACGCTTAAAATATGGAAAATCTATCTGATCCATATAAGCGGGAAATTTTACCCCACGTACTTCTATCATCACCATTTCATCATTCATGATTTCAATGATATGTCCTTCCTCATTGCTATGCAGCACCAATATTTCATCACCTACTTGATACTTCATCCATTAATTTTTTGCTAAAAGACTATGCTTTTTAGAATACAAAGTGTAAATCACCAAACCAATCGACATCCAAACAAAGAACCATAACCAGCTCACTGGAGGGATCTCAATCATTAAGTATAAACAACACATTGCGCCAATGATAGGAATGATTGAATATTTTCTTAAGAAACTTAAAATGGCTACCACAATAAATATGAATGTAAACACTAAGAATAAAATTTCCTGATAGCCTTCGTTCCCTACCTCTTTAAATGCATTTAAAATTCTATGTTGTCCAAAAAATAAAAAGATCAATGCCAATGCTGGAATGATATACTGTCCATTAATATAAGGTAATCTAAATGCTTGACCTTTGATTGAAGGGGCTAATCTAGGCAATACCAATACACCAAAACAAACTAGCACAAATGCAAACAAAGTGCCGATACTTGTTAAATCCGTCATTCTAGAAATAGACATGAACATTGCAGGCACCCCTACAAATATTCCTGTGATAATGGTTGCAAAACCAGGCGTACCATATTTAGGGTGTACTTCTGAAAATTTCTTTGGTAATAAACCATCACGGCTCATACTCATCCAAATTCTTGGTTGTCCCAATTGAAAGACTAAGAGTACACTTGTAGTGGCTACTACTGCACTAATTGAAATGATATATCCAATTTTATGCATCCCAATTCTTTCAAATACAAATGCCAATGGATCATCCACTTTTAATTCTGTATAGTTGACCATACCAGTTAAAACCAAGGCTATAAGAATATACAAGACGGTACAAATTAACAAGGAATAGATCATACCCCTTGGCATATCTCTTTGCGGATTTTTACATTCTTCTGCTGTGGTAGAGATGGCATCAAAACCAATATAGGCATAAAATACAGCCGACACCCCTGCTAAAACACCCTTAAATCCATTGGGCATAAATGGCGCCCAGTTAGCTGTATCCACATAAAAGAAACCAAGTACAATCACCATTAATATAATCGCGATTTTAAAAATCACCATAATGTTGGTACTTTTTTTACTTTCTTTAATCCCTCTATACACTAACATCGTAATTAAAACTACAATCACAAATGCTGGAATATTTAAAATAATTCTTGTACTACCAATCATAGGTGCATTGGTAATGGCATCATAACCTATTCTTGCAAGTTTACTAAATGTAGCAGGCGTGCCTCCAGCAGCTAAATGCTTCATCGCTTCCTCATAGCCCTGTTGTGCTGTTTCAAAATTAGTTGACAGCCAACCTGGAAGATGGATGTGGAATCCTTCTAATAAATTAATAAAATAACCACTCCAACTTATCGCTACAACAATATTACCAATGGCATATTCTAAAATTAATGCCCATCCAATGATCCAAGCAATGAGCTCCCCAAATGTCACATAAGCATAAGTATAAGCACTTCCAGCAATCGGCACCCTACTCGCAAATTCTGCATAACAAAGTGCACTAAAACCACAAGTCACTGCAGTAATCACAAATAAAATAGAGATGCCTGGTCCACCATGAAAAGCAGCAGTACCAATAGTTGAAAAAATACCTGCACCCACCACAGCAGCGATACCCATTAAAGTAAGGTCACGAACTCCTAACACTTTTTTTAATCCATTCGTACTATGTCCATCTACTAAACCAGCTTCGGCATCTTGTACAATTTTTTCAATTGACTTCTTTCTAAATAAAGACATATAATTATTGGATTCTGTTCATTAAATAATTCGCCAAATCAATCAATGGCTTTTTTCTTGCTTCAACCACTGCAATGGCTTCTAAATGTGCTAATGCTTCTTGCATGTATTTTTGTTTTAAATCTTCTGCCCAAGCATCTACTTTACAAGCTTTAAAAATTGCCAACACTTGATCTACTTTATCTGGAACATCAGATGCCAACAACGCATTTAAAGTATTCAGTTGTTCAGGATTGGCTGTCTCTAAAGCACGTATTAAAAGGAATGTTTTTTTATTTTGTTTGATATCTCCACCCGCATCTTTTCCAAATACGGCAGCATCCCCAAAGGCATCTAAATAATCGTCTTGTATTTGAAATGCAATGCCTAATTTTTTTCCAAACTCATATAAATGTGAACAATTATGTTCGCCAGCACCACCAATGATCGCACCCATTTGTAAACTCGCTGCTAAAAGCACAGAAGTTTTTAAGGTAATCATGTGGATATATTCTTCCATTGAAACTGTTGCTTTTTTGGCATAATCCATATCCAATTGTTGCCCTTCACAAACTTCTCTTGCGGTTTGATTAAACAGCCCAAGAATTTTAGATAAATGGTTGGATTGAATTGGTTGCAAATATTCATATGCTCTAATAACCATGATGTCTCCTACTAATAAAGCCGTATTCGAATCATATTTTGTATGGACTGTTGGCTGGCCTCTTCTTAAACTGGCTTCGTCCATCATATCATCATGCACTAAAGAGAAATTATGAAACAACTCAACTGCTTTTGCTGCTAAAAATGCATCTGTATGTAATTCACTGAATAATTCATTGCCTAAAAGACATAAAACTGGACGGATACGCTTACCGCCAATTTTTAAAAAATATGCACTCGGCTCATACAATGTAGCCGGTTCTGCAGGAAAATGTGATGTATCGAAATCTTGATTAAATTTTTCGATCAGTTCTTGAAAAGGATGCATGTTACAAACTTACCCAAATTTTACCATTTTTTAAACAGTAGTTTGTACCTTGAACACTAAATTTGTAAGATTCAAACAGCTAATATTATGCGAATAATCCCCCTTTTACTTATTCCGCTTTTAGGACTTTTCACTGCACAAGCGACTGCTCAGGCTTATAGTTTAGAACCTGCCAAAAAATCTGGCCCATTTACCACTGGCTATAAAAAAGCGATTGGTGTTAAAATGTACCCTAGCGCCATCTCTTATAAAAGTTTTTTGACAAATAGTAAAGCCATCGAAGTGCTGGGTTATTTTACCCTAGACGGCTTTAGAACGACGATCATGATAGAGAAATACAGTGCCTTCGCCAACACCGAACAACTAAGTTGGTATATTGGTTATGGTGGGCATTTAGGAATATGGAGCGAAGAATGGAAAAAGAATAACCCTAACCATAAAGCCGGAATTGCAGTTGGTGTAGATGGTATATTAGGGCTGGATTACAAGATTAAAAATGCACCATTGAACCTAAGTATAGATTGGCAACCTTCTTTTAATTTTGTTGGGTCTAGCTATTTTGAAAGTGGATGGGCTGGTTTAGGCATTCGCTACACCTTTAAATAAGCTTTGTACAAAAGCAACTTTATCAAACAAGATTAGGTCGTCTAATTGTTCCCCGACACCAATATATTTTACTGGTATTTTACACTGATGTGCAATGGCTAATAAGACACCCCCTTTTGCAGTACCATCTAATTTAGTGATGGCAAGTGCAGTCACATTGGTCACTGCCATAAATTGTTTTGCTTGTTCTAAAGCATTTTGACCAGTTGAGCCATCTAATACTAAAAGTACTTCATGTGGCGCAGCTGGAATTTGTTTTTGAATGACACGATTGATTTTATTCAACTCGTCCATTAAATGGGCTTTGTTATGTAGACGCCCGGCAGTATCAATAAAAACAATATCAGATTTTCTAGCGATCGCGGATTGCACCGTATCAAAAGCGACAGAACTAGGATCAGCACCCATATTTTGCTTAACAATAGGTACACCAACCCTTTCACTCCAAATAGTCAATTGGTCTACAGCAGCAGCCCTAAAGGTATCTGCAGCTCCTAATAAGACCTCGTTCCCTGCGGCTTTAAAATGATGCGCCAATTTACCAATGGTGGTTGTCTTACCGACGCCATTGACCCCTACAACAAGTGTAATAAAAGGTTTTTTATTTACAGGTACTTGAAAACCAGCAAGATCTTGCGGAGCATCTATTAATAAATTTGCAATTTCGTCGTGTAAAATTTGGTTTAATTCGGATGTTGAAACATATTTATCCTTCTTCACTCTATCTTGAATACGTTCAATAATGGCCAAAGTAGTATCCACCCCTACATCCGCCCCAATGAGTGCTTCTTCTAATTGATCTAAGACATCTTCATCTACGGAGGTCTTACCAACAATCACTTTAGAAATACGCTCAAAAAAGCCTTGTTTGGTCTTTTCCAAGCCCTGGTCTAGTGATGCTTGTTCCTTCTTTCCAAATAATTTTCCTAAAAAACTCATAGGTATCAAAATTAATCAATTACAGTTTCATATACAATAATAATCCCTCCCCACTTAATCCCATATCTGTTTATTGTGGACATAAAAAAACCTTCAGTATGAATGAAGGTTTTTGAATCTTATTGATCAAGAGCATCAATAGCAGTTATTATTTAGCTGCTAAGAACTCTTTAACGTTGTCTTTATAAACGATAGACTCTTTAAAAGTATACGCACCTGTTTTAGGACTACGTATTGCTTTAATTACTTTAGTCCAGTTTTTTGCTTCAGCAGAAGCCTTAAGATCCTTGATTTTCGCGTTTTTAGAAGCTGCTTTTGCCATGATTATTTAATTTCTTTGTGTACAGTTACTTTTTTCAAAA
>JBILCS010000094.1:0-5904 GCA_044353005.1 Sediminibacterium sp.
CATAATTTGTTCGTCACGTAAAAATTGAATTTTCAATTTTTCATTCACTGTAGCTGGAGCTGTGAATTCTAGTATCCAGTAGATACCAGTCGTTTTCTTATCGATAGGATAAGCAAGTGATTTTAAACCCCAAGGATTTGAGGCTACTGTAGACCCACCATTTTCTTTGATGAAGTCTTGGTATTTTTTCTGAGTTGATTTAAAATCTTCTTCAGATAATACCGGTGTAAAAATCACCATTAATTCGTAATTGTTCATTACTTGAATTTTTTGGTTAAATAATTGGTTTTTCCCAGTGGACATCCTTATTCAGAATGAATCTGCCAAAACAGATTTGGGAGGGCGAAGGTAGGCTATTTCAGTGGATTTCCACTCAAATTTGGCTTAAAAATAAGCGCCACAGGAAAATGGTCACTATAGCCACCCCTAAACTGGTCCCCATTCCAGGTTCTCTTAGGGTAGCCAGTGTATTTGCCTTGGGTTTCGATCATGTCCGGGGTTTTGTAAATGATTGATTTATAATGAGTTAATACCGATTGATTGGATTGCCAATTGCGACTTAGCAAGATCTGGTCAAAGAGGTTCCAACTGTCCCTAAAAGCAAGCGTGCCCTGACCCTGCTTGAATAAGGGTAAAAACGGATTGTCCAGACCTAATGTTTTCAAACTTTTATTGGTTGGGTTATCGTTAAAGTCCCCCATCACAATCCAATAGGCATTTGGATCTACTTTTTGAATACTATCCATAATCCGCTTACAAGTAGTGGCTGCCCAGATTCTATTTTTTTTGGCTAAGCTAGAACCGCCTCTTCTACTGGGCCAGTGGTTCACCAATATATAAACCCATTGTTGTTGTTGTAGTTGTCCTTTTACTAGTAAAATATCTCGGGTGGCGTAGTCTTGAAAATGATTGGCGTCTTTTAAAGAGTAGGCCTTATATTGATAGGGTTTGAAAAAACGAGGTTGATAAATTAAAGCAACATCAATGCCTCTAGGATCCTTCGAGTTAAAGTGGATGTATTGATATTGGTATTTTTTGATGGCATTCGATTGGATGACTTTTTCTAACACATATTGATTTTCGATTTCTGCTAAACCCAATAATGCAAGACCTTCTTTATTCCCTAATTGGCCAAGTCCAAAAATCACTTTGCCTAGTTGTCCTGTTTTTTGAGCATACCTTGACGCGCTGTATCCCTTTGCACTATTGGGTAAGAACTCTTCATCATTCACAATGATTTGATTGGTAGTATCATAAAAATTTTCGCAATTGTAGAAAGCAACTACTTGCATCGCATATAATTGATTTTGAAAACCACAAGTGATGAATACAAGAAACATTAATTTTATTATATTTTTCATTATTGGTTTATTGGCTATGATTTTTTTCTTAGGCATGATTTTTTATAAATATGCAGTTTTAATAAGTTAGATAACAGCGTATTTGCCGAAGCAAATTGATTGATTTAATAATGCAATTTGCTGGCATGAATCAAATTGCGCGCTGCTGTTTACTTTTTTCTTGTTGTATTTACATAAACGTAAATCCATTATTGGCGCAAACCGAAAATGCGGATGCATTGCCAAAACAATTTGATATCATTGGAGAATCATCTATTTATTGGGTGCCTAATTTATTACAATCCGGTTATGCTGGATTGCATGAAATGGCACAATACCATGGCTTCGCATTGAATTGGGTTCCTAGGGGATTATTAAGCAGTAAAGGAAATCAAATCAATGGCATTGATTGGCGTACCAATTTAAGTGGCTGGGATCCAAGCTTTAGTTATGCAGGATTGTATAGAGGTTTTAAAACAATCGATCTGAATCCACCCTATGGCATGAATGCATTTGGAATAAGCGGTGCTTCGGGAAATAGTTTTATGTCTTCCAATGCATCCTTATTTACAAAAACAAAATCAATTAGTTCGAGTGTGTCCAATGCAACCACCATGCAAGAACTTAGAATTCAATGGCATTCTGGACTTTTAAAAAATAGTTATATCATTAATGTAGATGCAGTCCTTCAAAAAACACCTTTAGGCTATCTGGCCAATGGCGTGAAAGATCGACAAGGATTTTTATTGAGTGTGGAAAAAGTGATTGCTTCTAAGCAACAATTGGGATTTTCTTTTTGGTGGAGTCCGGTAGTGCAAGGAAAACGTGCACCTACTGTACAAGAATTATATACCCTTACTAAGGATCCATTGTACAACCCAAGCTGGGGATGGCTTGACGGCAAACCTTTTTATGCCAATACTAAAAAAAGTAGTGCACAAGTCATGAGCCTGCATTATGATATTCGAACAAAAAAAGAAAATCTAATTCAATTGAATCTTGGTGCGGTACTCGGAAGACAAAGCTCCACTCAGTTGGATTGGTCAAAAGCGGCGGACCCAAGACCAGACTATTATAAATACTTGCCTAGTTATGCCATTGACGAACAACTTAAAAATAAGTTATTGAATTGGTATGCTATACATCCTGAATTATTGCAGGTTCAATTTGATCAGTTAAAAGCCAAAAATCTTGCTAATGAAAATGGAGCGGCACAATATATTATCAATGAACAAGTACAACAATTGCAATTGCTTCGTTTTTCTGCAGTTTCAAATTATGCAATAAGCCCAATCACTAAATGGCATCTTGGTCTATCAATCAATGTAGATAAAATTGGATATAGCAATCGAGTAGCAGACCTCTTGGGCGGAAAATTTTATTACAATTACAATACTTGGGTGAATGATGATGGACTTGCAGCTGCTTTTCAAAATGATGTAGAATTTCCAGATCGTAAAATAAAAGTAGGGGAATCTTGGGGAGCGCATTATGTATTAACCAATCAAAATAGGAGTATTTGGACTTCATTAAATAGTGCCACGTCTTTTTTGGAATGGGGGTTAGGAATGAAGATGAGCGTAGATAAAATGCAAAGGGAAGGCTTGAAGCAAAATGGCTTATTTCCTGATCTTTCCAAAGGTGTATCTGCTTCGGCATTCTTTCCTTCTTATCAGTACCAATTGTATCTGCGTTACAAATTCAATGGAAGATGGTATCTCACCACGCGATTGTTCCAGGAATGGGAAGCGCCTGATGCATCAGAACTCTATGCTGATCCTGCTAACCATGCCATACAAAATCCTTTCCTTTTGCCACTGATCCATTTAGGTACTGAAATTAAACTACAATTTATGGGGAGTAATATCAAGGCCAATGCTGTAGTTTTTGCGCAGTCTAATCAAAATGAACGTCAATATAAATTATTCTACCACGACTACTTTAATGCTTTTGTAAGGGCCAGTGTTGGACAAATGGAGACGATGCATTATGGTGTAGAATCTTATATTGAAACCAATTGGACCAGCCCTATCCAATTCAATATTGGCAATAGCTATGGCTGGTATACCATTACTAATCAGCCATTGTATGAAATTAGGATCGCCGATAACTTATATAAAGTGCAATCGGGTAGATTATTATTAAAGGATTTTCCGGCCACATCCCATCCTCAATCCGTGCAAGCTTTTACAATCAATTATCAACCCATTTATTCCTTACGCATTAGCTATACAGCTGTGTATGCAAGCAGACGTGCAATTAGTCATGATCTATTTAGAAGAAGCGATTGGGTGAAATCAAATAGTCCAACAAATACAATTTGGGAAGATTTGTATAAACCTGTGTGGGCTTCTAATCAATGGGTATCTAATTTATTTATTTCAAAAAATGTTGAAATAGAAGCTAGAAACAGAAAAATAAATTTAAGGCTGACGAGCTCTATTCGAAATCTATTAGGCGCCTTTATACCTAGTTTAATTTTTGAACAGTCAAGGTATGATTACAAAAATTTTAAAATAGATAAATTTCCTGCAAAATACATTTATGATTTAGGAAGAACCTATACGATTGGCTTGCAGCTATCCATGCTTTGAGATTTTTTAATACATAATTTTTTTTCAATGATTATAATGACTTCAAATAATTCAATCACATCAATCAATTCAATTTTATTTATCAAATTTTATTTTATGAAAAACAATGTCTCTTCTCTAGCTGCTTTAATGATGCTGCTGTTTTCAATCAGTTGTTGCATGGCTTGTTTCAAGAAATCAGCCTACGCCTCTTCTTTTGAAGGTCAATTGAGCGATAGCTTAATCTCTATCAAACAGCTTAAACGTTTACATCAGGTTGGAGAGGTTGAGCCTATTCAAAAGGAATGGATGCTTCAGGCGGTGATCGTGGCCAATGATGAGTATGACAATTGGTATAAATCAATCGTTATTCAAGATAGTACTGGCGGTATTATGTTGTTATTAGATGGACAAAATCTTTTTCAAGATTATCCCGTTGGGACATTGATTCGATTGCGCTTAAAAGATTTGCTCTTATCTGATTATCGAAGAATGATTCAATTGGTTGGTGCGGTAGATAGTAGTTCGGGTAGCTTGGTGACAGGTGGTATTCCGCTGCCTTTATTCAAACAGCATATTCAAATTCTGCAAGACAATTATCCTATCATTCCCCTCCAAGTACAATTTAAAAATTTGCATGACTCATTACAAGGGCGTTTGATTCAATTATCCAATATTGAATTTTCGGCTTCCGATACAGCTCAAACATTTGCTGATAAGAAAAATAAATTGGGCGCTAGCCGCGCCCTTAAATTTTGCACTGGGGGCACGATTTATCTAAGGACCAGTGGTTATGCAGATTTTGCAGGAGGAGCCATCCCGAACGGCAATGGATCTATATTGGGGGTGTATTCTGTCTTCAACTCAGAGAAGCAGCTTTTAATCCGGCATCCAGATGACATTTTGTTGACCAATCCACGCTGTTCAGGTGCAGCCTGGCTGAAAAATTAACGGTTTTTGACCCATTTTACTGCAGGAACTTGTCAGCTTGGCAGAACCATGGCTTTGGTCCTTATTTTGCAATAGCAAAACCAAACGACATAACTATGCAAAAAGGTCAAATAAGAGTTCAGACAGAAAACATCTTTCCAATCATTAAAAAGTTCCTTTATAGTGACCACGAAATCTTTATTCGTGAATTAGTGAGTAATGCGGTGGATGCTTCACAAAAATTAAAAACCTTAAGTTCTAAAGGCGAAGTAAAAGGCGATATAGGTGATTTAAGAGTGGACGTGATTGTGGATGCAAAAGAAAAAACAATTTCCATCATTGACAATGGTATTGGTATGTCTGCCGAAGAAGTAGACAAATACATTAACCAAGTGGCATTTAGTGGAGCAGAGGAATTTGTAACGAAGTACCAAGATGCGAGCATCATTGGTCATTTTGGTTTAGGATTTTATAGCTCATTTATGGTGAGTGATAAAGTGGATATCTATTCTAAGAGTCATACAGATGCACCAGGTGTTTTCTGGAGTTGTGATGGCAGCCCTAGCTATGAATTATACGAGGTAGATTATAGCAATAGAGGTACGAAGATTGTGATGCATATCAATGAAGAAAGCAAAGAGTTTTTAGAACCATCAAGGGTAAAATCTATTTTGGATCGTTTTTGTAAATTCTTACCAGTTGCTATTTATTTTACCGATGCGAATGAAATGCCTGCTGAAACTAAATCTACAGACGGGGTGGAAGATGCAAAAATTGAAGCTGAAGTTGAAAAGCCAATTAACAATACCAATCCTATCTGGGTTAGAAAGCCAGCCGATTTAACCAAAGAGGATTATGAAAATTTTTATAAGGAATTGTATCCTTTTGGTGAAAAGCCTTTATTCTGGATTCATTTAAATGTAGATTATCCATTTAACTTAACGGGTATTTTATATTTCCCTAAAATCAAGCAGAGCTTTGAAATTCAAAAGGACAAGATCCAATTGTATTGCAATCAAGTATTTGTTACAGATGAAGTAAAAGATATCGTTCCAGAATTC
>JBILCS010000030.1:0-19194 GCA_044353005.1 Sediminibacterium sp.
CCTAATAGCGAGAATATGCTTTATGTTTTTTGAAAACACGGCCACTTTACAAAGGAAGGTAAAAGGTAAAGTAAAGTTGCTAGGTAGAGAAGTGGCGTGCAATGGAAAAGAATACAAGCATTTTTCATTTGAAAAATGCTTGTATTGAATTAGAACTATTTGTTCTTCTTCTTATGACGATTTTTTCTTAAACGTTTTTTTCTTTTGTGCGTCGCAATTTTATGACGCTTTCTTTTTTTACCACAAGGCATGTTCGATTCTTTTTCTGTTATAAAATATTATTTCTTTAATTCTTGTATTCTTTTGGAGATGGCTTCTTTGGCTTCAGGGATATTCACGCTATTACTAACTTTTGTATACCATTCAATGGCTAAAGCTTTTTGGTCAGTCAACTCATAACACTCTGCTAAATGAATCATCGCTTCGATATGGTTAGGCTGAATCTTGATCACCGTTAAAAAGCGTTCAATTGCTTTATCATATTGTCCTGATTTTTTACCTCCAAGTGCAAGGATAAGTTGACCATAGGCATTGGTTGAATCTTTATCCACCACTTCTTTGATCTTTGTAATCCCTTGCATAGGATTGTCAGATAGGTTACCAAATAAATAACAAGCACCTAAATTAATTTTTGCTGAGTCATTTTTTGGATTGATTACCAATGCTTTCTCTAAAAGAACTTTTGCATTTCCGGCTATCCAAGGTTGGATCGCTGGTGGTGCATCCGGCGTCAATAGATTGTCTACCAACAGCTGGGCTGCAAAAGTGAGGCTTTTTTCAGTATTTTCCAACAAAGCAGCACTGTAAGTGAAATATAAATATGGAGCCAGTTTTTGGGCCGAATCTGCCCAGAACTGAGATAATGCCTTGAATGACTTCAAGCTATCCTTTGCATTGGATGCTTTGGTCAATTGATTTTCTATAGATAATAAGGCTATTTTTTGGCTTTCCGAAAGGGCTAATTTAGCCGTATTTAAAATCGATTCTGTTGTAACAACTTGATTTTCAGCTGTTTGATTAGAAGCAGGGGCTTCTTTGGCAGTAAATCTAGGAGTAAAGAAGTAGAGCACACTAAATAGCAGTAGCCCTGACAAGATGAGTATAAGCTGTGGTTTTCTCAATGCAAAAAGATTTTTGCAAAGTTAACTACTTACGTTTGCTTTTCACCTCGTTTACGAATTCTTTTGCTGGTTTAAATGCAGGAATAAAATGTTCAGGAATTTCTACCGCAATATTCTTCTTGATATTTCTACCAATTTTTGCGGCTCTTTTCTTAGTAATAAAGCTGCCAAAGCCACGAATATAGATATTCTGGCCGTTTGCCAAGTTTTCTTTTACTTCTTTGAACATGGTTTCTAAAGTGACTAAAACATCAACTTTAGGAATTCCCGTTTTCTCAGAGATTTGATTGATGAGATCAGATTTTCTCATGGAGTTTGGTTTTGGGGTTTATTGTACTCTAAATATATGAATTTTTAACTTTTTACAACGATATGTCTGTTTTTTTTATTCATTTATAGACATATTTTTAAGCTCATATATATTATATAAAATAATCATATATTAATTATACCCCTATCTATTCGCTTATTTTCTTATTAAACAATGGGAGATCTGCCTATTTTTAGGCAATTTTACGTTGAATGTCTACCTATTTTACCCAACAACTCCTACTTTGGAACCAAACAGCCAACCATCGTGTAATGCCTTGGAAAGGGGAATCTGATCCCTATAAAATTTGGTTGAGCGAGGTGATCCTCCAACAAACAAGGGTGGATCAAGGCTGGGCCTACTATGAAAAGTTCATTCAAGCCTATCCAACCATCCAAGATCTTGCAAAGGCAAAGGACGAAAAAGTATTTAAATTATGGGAAGGTTTGGGCTATTATAATAGGTGTAGAAACTTATTGCATACTGCAAGACAGATCACCAATACTTCAAAAGGAATTTTTCCAAATACCTATGAAGGGTTGCTTGCATTAAAAGGAATTGGTCCTTATACCGCTGCAGCAATTGCATCATTTGCATTTAATTTACCTTATGCTGTGGTGGATGGAAATGTTTATAGAGTGCTTGCAAGATTTCTTGGAATCTCAACACCTACGGATACAAAAGAAGGTATTACATTATTTAATACCCTTGCAAATCAACACCTTGCAAAAGATCAACCAGGCGTCTATAATCAAGCTATCATGGATTTTGGCGCGACGATATGTACGCCAAGTAATCCAGACTGTGTTGCTTGTAACTTGTCATCAAAATGTGTAGCGTTTAATGTAAACAAAGTCAATCAATTACCGGTTAAATTAAAACGTATCACTAAAAAGAAAAGACATTTTGATTTTTTCTGTTTCAATTTTAATGGGACTTGGATGTTGCAACAAAGAGGTGAAGGAGATGTATGGAATGGTTTATTTCAATTTTATATTTTGGAACAGGACCGTTTGCCTGTATTTTCTGACAGTTATTTAGAGGCGGTATTAAAAAATCAATTTGGCATTTCCCAAAAACAATGGAAGTATATTGGTGCAGGTAAGCAACCCAAACTGTTTAAGCAGGTTTTAACTCATCAAACCATCGAAGCACGTTTTATTTGTATCCAGTTGTCAAAAATGCCTAAAATGCTTCAAAATGCTTTGTGGGTAAAGCCTAAGCAGATGTCAAAATATGCTTTTCCAAAAATCATTAATGATTTTTTAGTAACTTTCCACCATGGAAGCGCACTCGAGTAAGTTTATATTTTTAGCAGCCAGTTATTTTGATATTTCAAAAATGCAACAGGATGCTGGTTTGCTTTTACTACTTTTTACCTTACTTTTTTTATCTTTTGCCATTGCAGGATCAGAAGTGGCATTTTTCTCTTTGTCTTACAAAGATATTCAAGTCTTAAAAACAAAAAATCATAAACCACTCAAAAGAATTGTGGATCTATTAGAGGATCCAAAAAAATTGTTGACCTCCATGTTAATTGCAAATAGCTTTATTAATATTTGTATCATCCTTGTTTCAAATATTCTGATTGACGATCTATTTCTATTTGACCAAATACCTGTTCCAGGAATCGAGTTTATCATAAAAGTTTTAGCTGTTACATTGTTGCTTTTGTTTTTTGGTGAAATCATGCCTAAAGTGATGGCGACTCAAAACAATATTCGATTTGCACAGGACTTTGGGGGCGTTATTCAAGTGGTGTATTTTATTTTTTCTAGAATGAGTGGTCAAATGGTGAAATACACCAATTTGATTGAAAAAAAATTGGCACAAAAAGACACAGGCAATACCTACAGTATGGAGGAATTGGATCAGGCCATTGAATTAACCACTTCGCCAAATCATTTAGACAGCGAAAAGAAAATATTAAAAGGGATTGTCAAATTTGGAAATATCACTGTTCGTCAAATCATGAAAACCAGGTTAGACGTATATGGCGTGGAAGACAATATTACCTATAATGAATTACTAGAAAGTGTAAAAGAGCATAATTATAGCCGATTCCCAGTGTATAAGGAAGACCTTGATACGATTGTTGGTATTATTCATACCAAGGATTTAATTCCGCATTTACAAGAAGAAGCGACCTATCAATGGCAAACATTAATTCGTCCTGCTTTATTTGTACATGAACAAAAAATGATCGAAGATTTATTAAAAGAATTCCAATCTAAGCGTATTCACTTTGCAATTGTAGTAGATGAATTTGGAGGAACGAGTGGGATCATTACTTTAGAAGATATTTTAGAAGAAATTGTTGGGGACATCAAAGACGAGTTTGATGAAGAAGAATCGATGATCAAAAAAATTGATGATTTTCATTATATCATAGAAGGCAAGACAGCCATTATTGATTTCTGTAATTTTATTGATATTCCAACTAATTTCTTTGATGCCGTGAAGGGAGAGAGTGATACCGTGGCTGGATTGATATTAGAATTGGCTGGAGAATTTCCGACAGTACAACAAGTGGTGAAGTACAAGCAATTTAGTTTTACTGCTTTAGATATCCAGAAAAATCGAATTCATAAAGTTCAATCCATCATTACCCCCATCACTTCTATTAGCCAAGAAAATGTATAAATTCTTTTTCATTGTATCCATCATGGCTACGATTGGTTTTACTGCTTGCAATTCAAGATTTACGCCAAAACAAAATGGCTACCCTGCAATCACCCTTCCTAAAAAAGTTTACCTATCTAACGCAGTAAATGGACTACCGTATTCATTTGATATTCCTTCCTATGCAGTCGTGGATAAAAAGGTTTCCTCTATGGGCCTAGATCAGTCAAAACCAGGCTGGATGAACCTGCAATTCCCTTCCCTGAATGCGACATTATACATTAGTTACAATGCCGTACAAAAAGACCAATTAGATGTATTGGTTCGCGATGCCTATAATTTTGCCAATAACCATTCCAATAAGGCTAGTTTCATTGAAGATTCTGCTTTTGAAAATCCAATAGGGCTTCAAGGTGTATTTTTTCATTTGGGCGGAGACGTAGCAAGTCCCTATCAATTCTTTATTACGGATTCTAGTCGTCATTTTTTTAGGGCTGCGCTTTATTTTGATACTACTCCCAATGCAGACTCACTCGCACCAGTGATTGATTTTTTGTTCCAAGATTTAAAACAGCTTGTGCAGACCTTTCATTGGAAATCTTAATCATTTATTAATACCTTTGTGCTAACCCTTTTTGTATGATTATAATTGACCAAGTTTTAGTGAGTGACCAAGTAATAGAAGAGCAATTTGTTTGTGATTTAACAAAGTGCAAAGGGGGCTGTTGCGAGGACGGGGATGCTGGTGCACCATTAGACAATCAAGAAAAAGAATACGTGAAGCAGTTTTACGAAACGGTTAAACCCTATATGACTAAGCAGGGGATTAAAGAAGTAGAAACCGTGGGTCCATATTTATATGATAGAGAATTTGGTTGGGTGACTCCTACAATCAATGGCGGTATTTGTGCCTACGGATATAAAGATGAAAAGAATATCATTAAATGTGCTTTTGAACAAGCCTATAATGATGGTAAAATTTCTTGGAAAAAGCCAATTAGCTGTCATCTATTTCCCATTAAAATTCAACAAAGCAAGTCTGATCCATCGATCGAATATATGAACTATGAACCAAGAGAGGACTTATGTAAATCGGGTTGTAATCTTGGGGTTAAATTAAAAGTGCCTGCTTATGTTTTTTTAAAAGAGTCCATTATTAGAAAGTATGGCGATGAATTTTACGAGGCATTAGAAGCTTCTGCAAAACATTTAGCAAAAAAATAAGTCTATATGGAAAGTATTTACTCAACATCATTTGATCAAATAAGTAGCGAGAAGGCCCTCGATACGGAACACAGAAAAAAAATCAATTTTAATATTGGTAAATACAATGCTGTTGTACCTAAGGGTAAAATGCAATTTGTTGATTTAGAAAAAGTAAGATCTCAAGCAAAAAATATTAAATGGGAGGCTATTGAGCACTTGGATTTATATTTAACCCAATTTGAGGAACAGATTACCAAGCGTGGGGCAAAAGTTTTTTGGGCAGAAGATAGCGAGCAAGCACTTGATTTTATTGGGTCTATCTGTAAGAAAAAAGAATGTAAAACTTTGGTGAAAAGCAAGAGCATGGTGACAGAGGAGATCCACTTGAATACTTATTTAGAATCCATCGGCGTTGAATCTGTCGAAACAGATTTAGGAGAATATATTCAGCAACTCGATGGCGAAGCCCCTTATCATATTGTGACACCAGCAATGCATAAAAGTAAAGAGGATGTGGCCAAATTATTTGCTGAAAAATTAGGCACGGATATCAATATGACGCCAGAAGAAATGACGTTGGTAGCAAGAAGAAATTTGAGAGAGAAATATGTACAAGCAGAAATTGGTGTGACCGGAGCTAATTTTATTTTACCAGATATCGGCGGTATTGCATTAACAGAAAACGAAGGCAATGCCAGACTTTCTGCTGCTTTTCCTAAAACACATATTGTCATTGTAGGCATTGAAAAAGTACTCCCTTCTGTCACTGATTTAGGATTGCTTTGGCCTTTGTTATCGACTTATGGTACTGGTCAGCAAGTAACCGTGTACAATAGTATTATCAGTGGACCTAAGCAAGCAGATGAAGCAGATGGCCCTGAGGATATGTATGTGATTTTATTAGACAATGGCAGGACTAATTTATTAGCCAATGCAAAAAGTAGGGAAGCACTTTATTGTATTCGTTGTGGTGCTTGCTTAAATGCATGTCCTATCTACAAAAATATTGGAGGGCACGCTTATGAAACTACTTATAGTGGTCCAATTGGAAGTGTGATCACACCTCATTTAAGAGGCATGCACGATTATAAACATTTAAGTTTTGCATCGAGCTTATGCGGTAACTGCACTGCGGTATGCCCTGTTAAAATTAATTTACACGAGCTTTTACTAGAAAACAGAAGGGAGTCGGTTGTGGCTGGTGAAAGTAATTTTTCCGAAGAATTTGCATGGAAGATTTGGAAACAAGCATCTATGAATCGATTGTTAATGAACCAAGGCAATGCAACTATTAAAAATTGGGTAGTCAATAAAATATTTAAAGGCTGGGCGAAGCAAAGATCCCCTTTGCAATTTCCTACTAAGACTTTCAATCAACTTTGGAAAGAGAAAAATAAAAAGTAAACCTTCCACCATACCTTCATTACATTTTACTTACATACCATCCGCATCTGAGATTGCATGGACTGGATCCTTTTGATCCTTCAAGCTTTTGTTGACTAAGTAGACGCCAATTAAAGTGCAGATGGTGCCTACAATATTATTCCAGGTCATTTGCTCATTTAATAAAAGAGAACCTACCCATATGGCTACGATTGGATTGATATAAGCGTATAGTGATGCAATAGAAGATTTTAAATGCTTCATGCTATAGATGAAAGAGATAAATGCAAATACAGATCCTCCAATCACCATATATACAATGACGCCCCAAGAGATAGCAGGTATCTGATGCAGTGGCACATAGTCTCCACTAATGATGGTGATCGTGCCCATAATGAATGCGCTAATCAACATCTGCCATCCAATTGAATTGTATGCGTTGATCTTGATTTTAGTTCTTGAAATAATGATTGATCCAATACTCCATGTAATCATCGCTAAAAATGACAATCCAACGCCTACAATATATTGACTCCCATGAAAGCTTAAACTGTCTTTATAAAAAATAAAACCAATACCCAATAATCCAAGGCATAAACCAATCAAGGTTTTGGGCGTAATCTCAATTGCTTTGTAATAATACCTTTCTATCAATACAACTGATAAGGGATACAAAGCTGCAATTAAAGCAGCTAATCCACTTGTGATAAATTGCAATCCATAAGTAGCAATCCCATTGGAGGAGACAAACATTAAAAGCGACATCCCCAATAACCAAAGAAATTGTTGCTTGGTTGGTATTTTTTCACCTTTGATTAAAAAAAATCCAACATACAAGGTGCCACCTAAAAATTGTCTGATACTTGCCAATTCAAATGCGGGCATATGATTAATGCCCATCTTACTTGCAACCCAAGTGGTACCCCATACAATACTTGTAACGGCTAATGCAAAGTAGGCTTTATTTTGATTGGCCATTTTGAAGCTTAGTGTTTGAAATGTCTAAGCCCTGTCATCACCATGGCTAAACCATTGGCTTGGCAATACGCCACACTATCTTTATCTCTTACAGAACCTCCTGGTTGAATGAATGCTTCGATGCCCGCTTCTTGTGCAATTTTTACACAATCATCAAAAGGGAAAAAAGCATCAGATGCTAGGCTTGCTCCTTTTAATTCGAAATTAAAATGCTTTGCTTTTTCAATGGCTTGTCTCAATGCATCGATTCTAGATGTTTGTCCACAGCCTTTTCCAACCAGCTGCTTATTTTTAATCAAAGCAATGGCATTGCTCTTTAAATGTTTGCAAATGATATTGCCAAAAAGTAAATCTGCTTTTTCGGTTTCGGTACAAGGTCTTGCACCTACTTCCTCCCAATTGGTATAATTGCCTGTATCCAAGCCTTGTTCAAGACTTCCGTTTAGGATTGATTTTTTTTGTGTCGGATGAAAATGAATACCTGGCTTTGTTTCAAGTAAGATTCTATTTTTCTTAGTCGTTAAAATGGCTAATGCGTCTGCTTCGTATGCAGGGGCAATCAATACTTCAAAAAATAATTCTTGAATCGCTTCTGCAGTAGCTTTATCGATGGTACCATTGGTAACCAATACGCCACCAAATGCACTCTCCGGATCTCCAGCCAATGCAGCTTCCCAACTTGCAAATACAGTCGCTCTTTGCGCCACACCACATACATTGGTGTGCTTGATAATTGCAAAGCTTGTTGCAGGTAAGTCTTGGATGAGTGCAATGGCTGCATCTACATCCACTAAATTATTATAGGATAATTCTTTGCCATTTAATTGGGTAAACCAAGTATCTAAATCACCATAGAACGAAGCTACCTGATGTGGATTTTCTCCATAACGCAATGTCTTGCCAGTGGCAGGATTAAAATAATTGCTAATTGCAATATCATAATGCATCACCACTTCAAAAGCCTTTGCAGCAAATGCTTTTCTTTGATCTAAACTAGTGCTACCTGCTTGATCAATCAATATTTTATTCAACACTGCATAATCATCTTTTGCAGCAAGTACCGTTAAGTCTCTAAAGTTTTTTGCGGCAGCTCTAATCATAGATGGACCTCCAATATCAATTTTTTCGATGATTGCTTTTTCTTCGGTCGTGGTCCTTAATGTTTCTTCAAATGGATATAAATCAACAATGACAAGGTCAATCGCGGGGATCTTAAATTCTTCCATTTCCTTTAAATCCTGTGCCTCATACCTTCTTCCTAAAATGCCCCCAAAAACAGAAGGGTGCAAGGTTTTTACCCGCCCACCTAAAATAGAAGGGTATCCAGTCACAGACTCTACAGCCACACATGGGATGCCTAAATCTTCTAAAAATTTTTGTGTTCCTCCAGTAGAGTAGATCGTGATATTGTGTTGGTGTAGTGTTCTAGCCAAAGGCTCTAAACCATCTTTGTAAAAAACAGAGATTAATGCTGATTGTATTTTCTTTTCCATATGTAAAGGTACGAGCTTCTGGATTTTTGTCTTGCTCGGATTTTCCACAAAATGGGTTAAAGACTGAATAACTTTATGCTACTATATAGACAAGTCCCAAAAAGTAGCAGCAATATACTTTTGGGAGACTTATTTAAAATCCAATATAGACCCACAAAGAGGCAAAAATAATAATACAGTAGTCCTGCTATGCCTAGGTCATAATGACGATCCTCTATTTGCAAGTACTGAAAAAGAAGGCGGATGCTTTCATTCATCGTTTTGATATACCAGCCAATCCCTTTTGTAATAATGCCTTGTACAAATTCAATATTAGGCAAGACCATCCATACCAGTAAAGCGTATAAAAGGAGGCTACTTAATGGCACAAATAGGAAATTGCCAATAATAGATAAACTAGAACTTGAATGAAAATAATACAATACAATGGGCAATGTAGTTAACTGCGCTGCGATAGAGATAGCCAGATTACTCCACGCAATTTGCAGCAATCGATTGTCCATAGGTAGTAATTGCAAGAGCGGCTTATAAAAAAAATGGATCCCCACCACTGCTGCATAGGAAAGCTGTAGGCCAATACCAGTCAAAATTTGACTATTGTATAGCAATACCAGGAGGATGCCAATACTAATTGTGTTGAGTGAAAATATATTTAAATGAAAAAATCGACCAATCAATAAAGTACTAAAAAATAAACTCGCTCTTACAACCGATGGTCCAGCATGCGCTATAAGCGTATAAGACCATACAATTAAAAGTAGGCTAATCAGTTTTGTCCATCTTGCCCAATTTTTATTGGGCAACCAAAGTGTGCCTTTTTCTAGTAATTTAAATAAAATATCTAGGTGCATGCCACTGATGGCGATGATATGCAATATGCCAAGTTGTTGGTATGCTGATTTAAGGGTGGGGGACATGTCCGATTTTGTGCCAAACAATAAGCTCTTGGCAAATGCATTGGATTCGGGGTCGGCAAAAGCATGATCAATTTTTGATATAAAGTATTGTCTGACTTCAATGACCCATTGCGCCGATACCATTTCACTTAAAAATGAACTACTCGCGTGATATTGTGCTACTAGGACACCCCAAAATAGCAATAAGATGGTTGGTACTAGTTTTAGAACATTCGCTTTATGCTGAAATGTATATGCAATACACAAACCAATACATGAAATGCATACCAGAAGCAATAATGTAGTTTGTGCTAGTAGGGGCCAATATGGTTTGGAAGATTTAAAGGCTAAAAAGCCAATCAAAAAATAACAACAAATAAAAAAAATAGGATTCGATGCCCTCCATAATATTAATTTCTGTTGCATCTGCAATCATAGCGCAAAAACAAACTCCTATTATTTCGGTAAATACTTATTTTCCTAAAATAAAAATAGCAAGTCGCTTATGTAATTCGGGCTTATTGTTTTTCCAATACTGTAGGGTAGCTGTTTTGATGGATTCAGTTGGACCCGTGATGTCTACACCAATACAGAGTTGCGTGTTAGGATGACAGGTTTGAAGGATGGCTTCTAATAACTGATTGTTTCTATAAGGCGTTTCAATAAACAATTGTGCAACGCCGTTGCTATGGACGATTTGTTCTAATTGTAGAATTTTCTTTTTTCTTTCGGCCGCATCAATTGGAAGGTATCCATTGAATGTAAAACCTTGTCCATTAAAACCGCTGGCCATTAAGGATAGTAGGATGGAAGAAGGGCCCATATAGGGTTTCACTATCGCTCCTATTTTTTGTGCTGCCCCAACTAAGATTTGTCCTGGGTCTGCAATCCCTGCACAGCCTGCTTCTGAAACAATGCCAATCGTTTTACCTGATTTTAAAAGTTGTACAAATGCGTCTACTTGTGCTGCTTCAACTTGGTGAATGGGAAACCACTGATAGTCGTCAATCACCATTTCTTTCCATATTTTTTTAAAAAACCTTCTGGTTGTTTTTTCATTTTCTACAAAAAATGCATCACAAGATTGAATCCAAATCGCCACATCTTTTGGAAGCGCTTCCCAGCCTTCTTCATGCAATAACATAGGCAACAACAATACTTTTCCTAATGCGTCCTTCATGATTCGGTGTCTTTAATTTCTTGTGTATTTAAATGTGCAGCAACTAGTGCATAAAACGGGGCTGTGATCCATCCAATGATTGGCAGTAAATGTAAAAGATAAAAAATAATACCATTTCCTACCGGAAGTCCTTTATGACTGCTCACATAAGTTGCGGCAAAATTTCTGTTATGCTTTTCTGTAGCCAATCCAAAATCCATCATCACAAATCCAAGAAAATAGCTTTCCATTAAAATGCTAAATAATGGTGTAAACCAACCTACTACAGGTAAAGTGCAAACTAAAACAATGGGAATAAGATACACTGTCTGCCAAAGCATATTGTTTAAATTGACTACAACAGACCTCATGACTAATTTAATATAGTCCTCCTTATTCCATATAAAAGGGATTGATTGCTGAATCGCTACAATACGTAAATGTAAATAAGCAAATAGCGGTGCAAAGAAAATTAAAAAAAGATACTTGAATAAGGCAAAGTAAAACAGAAGTAATGTAAACCAAAGCCAGAAACTACCCATGGTAATAAAAAAACCGAGCCAATTGCTATTCAGGCTGTCTATGAATGCTTTTAGGCCAGTCTTTAAGATGATTGATTCAATGAAAAAACTTGAAGTTTGTCCAAAATAATTCATGCCTATGATTAACAAAGTCGTGTAAATGATTCCAGGCAAAACCATCCATTTCCATAATTTATGTTCTATAATAAATTGGTGGGCTAAAAAGTAAGCGCGTATGGATAAAATCAGTTCTTTTAGCAATGCTTCGTATTTAGGATAAAGATACGAATGAACCCGGATCTATGATTGCATTTTACTGCCAAAGGCAAGATCGCCAGCATCTCCTAAGCCTGGAACGATATAACTTTTGTCATTTAAAATAGGATCGATAGCAGCACACCAAATTGGAATAGCAGCACCTAACTCTTTTTCTACGTGCTCAATTCCTTTTTGACTAGCAATAGTGACAACAATATGAATTTGTGCCGGGGTATAGGTTTTTTGTATTGCTTGAATGGTTTCTACGATGGATGCGCCTGTAGCCAACATGGGATCACATAAAATTAAAATGCGATTATTTAAATCAGGGCAGCTTAAGTATTCAAGACTGATTTCAAAACTACCATCTGGATGATGTTTTCTGTAAGCCGAAATGAATGCATTATCTGCTTTATCAAAATAGTTCAACATGCCTTGGTGTAGTGGCAGACCAGCTCTTAGGATAGTACCCAATACTGGTTGTTCTTCTAGCAATGAAGTTGAGGCGATACCCAATGGAGTTGTGACATCAACGGTTTTAAAACCCAAGGTCTTGCTTAATTCATAGGCAGCCACTTCACCAATACGTTCTATATTTCTTCTAAAACGCATTCTATCATTTTGCACATGCACATCTCTCAATTCTGCTACCCAATGATTTAGTAAACTATTATGCTTGCTTAAGTCAATGACCATATAAATGTTTTAATTGTTTTATCTTGAAAACCCCAATGCTATAAAATTAATATAATTTAAACTGGTCTCCATCAAAAAGCCCAAGATCACTCATTTTAATATGCGGAATGACTAGTAAAGCCATAAAACTAAGGGTCATAAAGGGTGATCCAAGTTTTGTTCCTAATGATTTGGCCATTTTGTCAATTTCGATATAGTCATTTGCAACTTGATAAGGATCGGCGATACTCATTAATCCGGCAACTGGCAAACCAATCACTTTAGACGATTCCCCTTGTACACAACTGATCCCCCCTTTTTTATGCACCACTAAGTTGATTGCTTTTAAAATACTTTCGTCGTCTACGCCAACAGCAATAATATTGTGACTATCATGCGCCACAGTGGATGCAATGGCACCCGATTTAAATCCAAAGGACTGTATGAGTCCTATTTTTGGTTTAGCTGCATGATAACGATTGTATACCACCACTTTTAAGACGTCTTTTTCTATATCTGCAATAATTGTATTGTCTTTGATACTGGGTTTAGTCCAAACTAAATTTGTAATCAATTGTCCATCTATCGCATGTATCACCGGAACCATGTCGCCTTTGCTTGGATAAGTTGCAACGGGTAATTGAAGATCAGACAATACAATTGGGTGTGCGTTGAACTGATTGATGCTTGTTGCTTGAACAGGCTCAATCAAGGAATGTCCATCCTTAGCAACCAATTGCCCATTGATATAGGTTTCAATGACTTTAAAATCTTGGAGGTCTTTAACCAAAATGCAATTTGCAGGATCATTGACCCTTGCATATCCAGTTGGTAATTTATAATGGATGACTGGATTAATACAGGCAGCTCTTAACACATTGAATACATTGATTCCTTTGGCCACTGCTCTAGCACATAATTGATTGATATGGCCCTCCAATAAACTATCAGGATGTTTGTCATCGCTACATAACATGACTTTTTTAGGATGGTCATCTATCAACTCATATAAAGCTTCAAAATTTTTGGCTGCACTTCCTTCACGAATTAAAATATGCATTCCAAAACTTAATTTATCCACCGCTTCCTCGATGGTAAAACATTCGTGGTCGGTGCTAATGCCCGCTGCTATATATTGTTTTGCTAAATCACCCATTAGCCCAGGCGCATGGCCGTCAACAGGCTTGCCAATGGCATGTGCCGCTTTTATTTTTTGCATCACTTCTGTATCCTGGTGCAAGACACCAGGGAAGTTCATCATCTCACTTAAATAATAAATATCTGGAGATGCTAAAAGTTTTGCTGTTGCAACACTATCAATCGCTGCGCCAGCGGTTTCGAATGCTGTGGCAGGTACGCAGCTTGGTGCACCAAAGAAAAAATGAAAGGGCACTTTTTTCCCATTGTCAATCATGTATTGAACGCCCTCTAATCCGCATACATTCGCAATCTCATGCGGATCACTAATCGTGCTAATTGTGCCATGCACCACAGCTAGTCTAGCAAAGGAACTTGGCACAAGCATGCTACTTTCAATATGTACATGACTGTCTATAAAACCTGGTAAAATAAATTGATTCGGCGCTTCATCGCATTCGGTGATGGATACAATCCTACCATCTTCAATACTTAGTATTGCTGGATAAATACGTTTATTTAGAATATCAACGTATTGACCTTGAATGGTAGTTGTCTGCATTTTATTGCTTAGTGTTGCTTAGTGTTTTGAATTAAAACCAATAACTGAGCTTAAAGATAAGTGCTCTATTCTTACTTTTGAATAAAGGGTCTGTAAAATAATTATCTGTATATACTAAAAAGAAGTCACTCATTGGTTTATAACGGTATTGCAATCTACTATTGATATTGAAATTATTACTCTGTGTATTGTATTGAATAAAAGTGGTCCAGAATAATTTGGTATTAAAATTATATTCTATTCTAGGTGCTATAAGCAATAATTTAGTACTTCCATATATGCCAGGAAGCTGGATATTATTAAATTGCGCATTTAATCGTAAACTCAAATGTGGTTGATTTCTCCAATTGACACCTACTCTAAAACTTTGAACTGTTCCATTATAAAATTGTCCAAAATTAAGGTCTGTACTCCATCCAAAAAGTTTTCTAGTATCTGAATCATAGCCCATTCCAAATTGTGCATATTGATATTGAGCAGCTGGCAGCGGTGTGCCATCTGTAAAGCTTGTTGGAAAAAGCAGGTTGGTAATATTATTACTTAAGCCTAAATTAAAACTAGATGCGTTTTTAAAATCGGTCTTTACTTGTACAGTACTTTCAAGTTCATTGAAACTATTGTCTGGATTGAAAACTATAAAATTCTGAGTTGTAAGTTCCATCTTGCCAATTTTACCTTTCGCTGGCATTAATGTATAACTGATTTCAGAAAAAATATGTTTAAATCCAATTCGAATACTCGTATCTCTCTCTGCATCGTAATTGCTTATCCTTTGCACGAATCCCATATCAGTGTAGTAATTCTTTCCCACATTGGCTAAGTCTAACACAAAACCAAAATTTCGTCCATTATAACTTAATCCAGCTTCTGCATAATTATTTAAGTCTTTGATAGTAGGTTTCATGGATTGATTGTAATTGGCCCAATAACTAAAACTTCCCGCTGGATTAGAATATTCAAATGTAATCCCAGCATTACGTCCATACTTATCCAGTGGATTCTTTTTTTCTTCCTCTACCGAAATAAAATTTTCACGGTTTAAAAAATAGCCCTTAACCATAGATCTTTTCAAAACTCTTTTTTGCCATGTAAAAGCAGAAAAATTTTCAGGTGCATAATTGCCTTTCCTTCCTGTTTGCATATTCATGGCACCAATCCTTACATCAGGTGATAAATTACCAGAAAGCCTTGCGCCAAATAGGATAGGAATTTTATTACCTTCTTTATCTAAGCCAATGGTCCTTGAATAAAATGGCCGAATCGGAGGGATGCCAAATCCTGCAAATAAATCTGCATTTTCTAAAAAGAAGGCCCTTCTCTCTGGCAAGAAAATACTAAACCTGGTTAAATTGGTCACTTGGTTATCTACTTCTACTTGTGAGAAGTCTGGATTGACTGTTAGGTCTAAGTTCAATGCAGAATTCAAGGCGATTTTAGCATCAAAGCCAATATTGCCAGTTGTTTCGATCTTGCTGGTTGATTTATCTTCGCTAATGCCACCTGTTAAATAAGGAAGTAAAATCACATTATTAGAACTCGCTGGTGGATTGGTTGGCCATTTCATCAATCCTGTATAACCAAGGTCGTAAGATTTAAAATTTGGTCCAATTCTGGTCCATGTACTATACTCGAAATTCTTAGCATCAATACGTACAAAGTTGATGCCCCAATTTTTATTTTCTGAATTATAACGAATAGACTTTAAAGGGATGGCAATTTCTGCAATCCAGTAGTTACCATAATCTTTGGTCATCGAAAACCACTTGGTATCCCAGCTGTAACTGATTCCTCCATCACTACTCCCTGTCAACTGATCTTCTGATTGCACATTCAATGCACTTACCACAAAATAAAATCCGTTTGTCTTTTGATTCAAGGGATCTAGAACAACTGCTACACCATCGTTTCCATCATGTCCAATATCTCTTTTTAAACTTCTGATAATTGCAGTACCGCTATCATATACTTTGAAGGCAAAATATAAATTTTTATCATCGAACAAATATTTAACCTCGGTTTGTTTTTTTGGTGCGCCAATATCATTCGGAAATTTTTTGTTAAACTGACTTACTGCTTTCACCGTATTCCAAGCAGGTTCATCCAAAATGCCATCCAATTTAATGGGTCCTTTTGTAGGCTGAATCGTCAATTGAAAAGATTCCTGAGTAGTCGCATTGGTTTGTGCTTTGCCATCAAGCCAAAAGAGGTTTAAAGTAAGTAGGAGCGGGATGAGCGATAGTCTATTCATTGAATCAAGTTGGACTGCAAATATCCAATGATTTAGAGATAATCAATAAGGATTATTATAAGTGGAAAATAAGAAGTTTTAATGAACTTTTGGGGCTTTGAGTCAGATTATTGCTTATTCACGATCAAGAATGTCTGGTCTTCTTTGTTTGGTTCTAATCAATGCCTGTTCTGATCTCCATTGATCCACCTTTTTTGGATCACCTTGTAGCAATACCTCTGGGACAGTTAATCCACGAAAGTCAGACGGCCTAGAAAATACGGGAGGGGCTAATAAATTATCCTGAAAAGAATCGGTTAATGCAGAGGTTTCGTCATTTAATACACCAGGAATTAATCTACCTACTGCATCTATTATGACAGCAGCAGCCAATTCTCCTCCACTCAAAACATAGTCGCCGATTGAAATTTCTTGAGTTACATACAAATCTCTAATACGCTGATCAATGCCTTTATAGTGACCACAAATAATTAGGATTCTATTTTTTAAGGATAAAGTATTGGCGTCTTTTTGTTCAAATCTTTTACCATCAGGTGTGACAAAAATAATCTCATCAAATGCGCCGCCTGCTTTTTGTAAATCATCAATGGCATTAGCCAAGGGTTCACACATAATCACCATGCCTGCACCACCACCATATTGGTAATCATCCACCTGTCCGTGTTTATTAATAGCCCAGTCTCTTAATTGATGTAACTTGATATCAAGATGCCCTCGCTCTTGAGCGCGCTTCATAATACTATGCGCAAAGGGGCTTTCAAGTAGTTCCGGAAGTACTGTTAGAATTTCAATGGTCATGCTACAAAGATAATTGAGATTAGTCCAAAAAATCGCCTAAATCTCGGCGGTTCTTTTTAGTAGGCCGCCCAATCTTACTCAAGCGCTTCCCGGTTTGAAAAGTGGCTGCAACTTGTCTTACTCTTTCTAATTCTTCTACTGGCGTTAAATCTTCATAATACTTAATGGCTTCTGCATAAGCAACTCGACCATCTAGTAGTTGGGTCACTTTTAATATCCAGTTCTTATGTTCTGTTCTGGCTTCATAAACATCACCAATCACCACATTGCGAGAAGCTTTTATACTTTCTCCATTTAATTTAACACGTCCTTTATCAATGGCTTCTGTAGCCATGCTTCTTGACTTGAATACACGGATGGACCACAAATATTTATCGAGTCTTAATTTTTCTTTCTTTACTTCTGGCGCAGGCATCTGTCCTTATTTTTTTTCGGCAAAAAATTGATGAAAATAAGGGATGGTTTCAATGCCTTTATAGAAATTGACGATATCATATTTTTCATTAGGGCTATGTAAATTGTCACTATCTAAACCAAATCCCATGAATACAATTTTCAATCCAAGTTCTTGTTCGAACAATGAACAGATGGGAATGCTTCCGCCTCCTCTAACTGGAATAGGCTCTTTACCAAATGTTTTTGCAATGGCTTTAGCCGCACTTTGGTATTCGTGAGAATCAATAGGTGTGATATATGGTTCGCCACCATGATGCTCAAATGCAGTAACAGTTACATTATCCGGCGCAATGGATTTAAAATAATTCAACACTTTTTCAGTGATGACTGTGGAGGATTGATTCGGCACCAATCTGCATGAAATTTTTGCAAATGCCTTGGAAGGTAAAACTGTTTTTGCGCCTTCTCCTATGTATCCACCCCAAATGCCATTGACTTCGAGTGTTGGTCTGATACCTGTTCTTTCATTGGTGCTATAGCCTTTTTCGCCCCAGACATTGGCAATCCCTAAATCTTGCTTAAACTCATTTAAATCAAAAGGTGCTTCTGCCATTTTTGCTCGCTCAGAAGCAGTCGATTCAATTACGTCGTCATAAAATCCGGGGATGGTGATATGGTTATTTTCGTCATGACAATCGGCAATCATTTTTGATAAGATTGTAATTGGATTTGCCACAGCACCTCCATACACACCACTATGTAAATCTCTATTTGGTCCAGTCACTTCTATTTCGATATAACTCAATCCTCTCACGCCAATATCAATGGATGGGCTGTCCATGCTGATCATTGCGGTGTCACTAATTAAGATCACATCTGCTTTCAATAAATCCTTATTCGCTTTTACGAAAGTCGCCAAATTTGGACTGCCAATTTCTTCCTCACCTTCAATGACAAATTTAATATTGGTGCACATGGTATTGGTCTTGGTCATCATCTCCAATGCTTTTACATGCATGTAAAATTGTCCTTTGTCATCACAAGCACCTCTTGCAAAAATTTTCCCATCAATAATGGTTGGATCAAATGGGCCACTCTTCCAAAGTTCCAATGGATCAGCAGGTTGAACATCGTAATGTCCGTAAACTAATACTGTTGGGAAGCTTGGATCAACAATGATTGCGCCATAGACAATTGGATGCCCCTCCGTTTCATAAATAGTAGCTACTTGCGCCCCAGCATCTGTCAAAGATTTTGCGACTACTTTTGCACAAGCTTGCATATCACCATTGTGTTCTGATTTTGCACTTACACTTGGTATGCGTAATAAATCCAATAACTCTTGTAAAAAACGATCCTTATTTGCTTCTTGAAATGCCTTCCATGCGTTCATATGCTATAATTTTTTTTTAAGAAATTTTTATAATACTT
>JBILCS010000031.1:0-19089 GCA_044353005.1 Sediminibacterium sp.
TTTTTAATGATAAACAAAGGTAGTTTAAAAAATGAAAATTGAGGGTTTTTCCGTATTTTGCGTTCCTAAAAAAAGACTAGAACCCATGGAGTATAACAAATTGATTTCCGTTTCAGGCATGTCAGGATTATTTGAATTATTAACGAGTAAAAGTGATGGTGCAATTGCTAGATCATTAGAGACCAATGCGACCCAATTTATCAGTTCTAGAGCCTACCAATTCTCTCATTTAGAGAGTATTGAAGTGTTTACAACGAAAGAAAATGTGTTTTTGGCAGAAGTATTTATCGCCATGGGCAAATCAAAAGAAGCCCTACCTAACGAGAAAGATGCAAAAGCAACTCAGGCCTATTTTAAGAAAGTATTCCCTAATATGGATTTTGAGCGTGTTTATGCCAGCGATATGAAGAAAATGGTGAAGTGGTTTGCTCAATTAGTAGAACATAAAGTAACGCCAACCTTACCAGAATTAGACGAAGAGGAAACTGAAGCATAAGCAAGCGTCGATAATGTATCGCACCTTATATAAAAAAGCTAAAAAAAGGCTTGCCAATTATCGGTAAGCCTTTTTTTATGCTTAAATTGCCCTATATAAATTCGACATGAAAAAAATATTTTTAAGCAGCTTACTATTTATAGGATTTTTTACCACCATTCAGGCACAAAAAATGAGTGAAAAAAAGTGGGTTAGGAAACAATTTGCTGCATTGAACTTGAATGAGAAAATTGGACAGTTGATGGTCATCAGAGCCCATAGCAATTGGTCACAACAAAGTATTGATTCAATTGCAAACTTAATTCAAGCATATAATGTTGGCGGACTATGCTTTTTTCAGGGTGGTCCAGTTCGACAAGCCATACAAACCAATGCCTACCAAAGTGTTGCTAAGACCCCTTTATTCATTGCCATTGACGCGGAATGGGGTTTAGGGATGCGCTTAGATAGTGTTGAATCTTTTCCAAGACAACTTTCGATGGGTGCATTTGCTTCAAGTGATTTAGTGTACCAAATGGGTGCTGCTATTGCTGAGCAATGTAAAAGATTGGGGATCCAAATTAATTATGGTCCTGTGATTGATATCAATAACAATCCTTTAAATCCAGTCATCAATGATCGCAGTTTTGGTCAGAGTAAAACAAAAGTGATTCAACAAGGGGTTGCGTACATGAAAGGCATGCAAGACAATGGGATCATGGCCACTGCGAAACATTTTCCTGGACATGGGGATGTGAATGTTGATTCTCATTTTGATTTGCCAGTGATCAATAAGTCAAGAGCTGCATTAGATAGTCTTGAGCTTGAACCATTCAAGGCATTGATCAATGCAGGTATAGAATCCATCATGGTAGCGCATTTGTCCGTACCTGCAATTGACGATAGACCAAAATACGCCACTTCCATCTCACCAAATGCAGTGAATGGATTATTGAAAAAAGAGTTAGGATTTAAAGGCATTAGTGTAACGGATGCGATGGATATGAAAGCCATTGCAAACTACTTCCCACAAGGAGAAGCCAATGTCCAAGCTATTCTTGCAGGAAACGATATGTTATGTTTGCCAGGTGATCTTGGGCAATCCATCAAAAAAATCAGAGCAGCCATTAAAGAAAGAAGGCTTAAACGTTCAGATATCAATGCAAGAGTTAAAAAAATCTTGACAGCAAAATATAAACATGGATTGAATCTGCCACAACAAATTGATACAACCAACATCATTGCTGATTTAAATCAATCCGTTGGTACCATCAATGCAGCTATGGCGGAACAATCACTTACATTTTTAAGAGCGACTAATCGTCCGGAATTAAATAACAAGACAGCCTATCTTGCCTTTAATGCAAAATCAGCAACCACATTCACGAATTCAATTGCAAGCGCATACGGTGTAAAAGTTTTTTATACAAGCGGAAAAGATGCAAACGAATTGGCTTTAATTAATGATAGCCTAAAAGCATATGAACATGTGATTGTTGGTCTTCATGGATACAACAGAAGACCTGCAAATCATTTTGATCTTCCAGCAGCAGCCTTACAATTTTTGAACGAGAAAGGGCATGAAGATTGGATACATTTAATTTTTGGGAATCCTTATGCTGTTGGTGATTTTAAAACGATCAATAATATTTTATTTGCTTTTGAAGACACCAAGCATAGTCATGCCGCAGTGCAAAAATGGCTTGAAGGAAAATTGCAGGCAGGAGGAACTTTACCAGTAACCATTAGCCCTGAACTACCCTACGGAATGCCCTCTGAAGCTGCATTAAAAAAAAAATTCTAGCCGAACAATTTCTTCCAGTAATTATTGATCAAGCAAAGCTGGCAAAAATAGATTCAATTGTAGCAGATGCAATTCATCAAGCAGCGATTCCTGGATGTCAAGTATTAGTAGCTAAAAACAATCAAATTGTTTTTAATAAAAGCTATGGCACCATTGCAGGAGCTCAAAGTCCACTCGTGACCAATGCTACTTTATATGACCTTGCCTCTATGACAAAGACAAGCGCAACGACTGTTGCTGTAATGAAACTTGTAGAAGAAGGCATCTTAGATATAGAAAAAACAATTGGCGACTATTTGCCTTGGGTAGTTGGTAATCCAAAAGCAAAAATTCGATTGAAAGATTTGCTGATTCATGAAGCTGGATTGTTCCCGTATATTAAATTTTACGAATCGCTCTTAAATGCGGATGGCAGTATTAATTCAAAATGGATGGTGCCTGTACAAGACGCTACGCACCAAATGATGGTAAGTCCAGGAAAATACCTTGCCAATAACTGGATGGATAGTATCCGATTGAAAATATTAAACAGCCCAATCTCTACTCCAGGTAAATATGTATATAGTGACAATGATTTTATTTTTCTTGGCAATATTGTAGAACAAGTGACTGGGATGAGTCTTCAGGATTATTGTACAAAAACTTTCTATGGGCCAATGCAAATGCATAGCACAGGTTTTTTACCACTTAACAGAGCAGATAAATCTAATATCGCTGCATCAGAATTAGACAACTATTTTAGAAAAGAACTCATTCAAGGTTCGGTTCATGACGAAGGTGCTTCCACCATGGGTGGAATCGCTGGGCATGCAGGATTATTTAGCAATGCCACTGATTTAGCAAAATTATATATGATGTTGTTGAATGGAGGTCAATGGGATGGTCAAACCTATTTAAAACCATCCACCATACAATTGTTTACAAGTTATCAATCTGCAACAAGCAGAAGAGGACTTGGATTTGATAAAACTGCTAGAGACAATGCCAATTCAAAAGATCCTTATCCAAGTTTAAGTGCCACGCCGTCCGTATTTGGTCACACAGGATTTACTGGAACATGTGTTTGGGCAGACCCAGACAATCAACTTTTATATATTTTTCTTTCAAACAGAGTCTACCCAACAAGAGACAATAAAGCATTTAGCTCACTTAATCTGAGAGCAAAAATTCAAGAACAAATTTATCAAGCGATAAAAAAATAAGATGCAAAAATGGATCTACATATTTATTGGACTCATTGGCTTTTTAAAGCCATTGCAAGCACAATTACAATTAGGCCCAATTGGTTCATGGCGTGCACATTTCTCAAACGAGTCAATTCAACAAGTTGTAAAAGGGGATCAAATTTATGTTGCCGCAGCAAACCAAATTATTCAAATAGATGCCAATAAACAGACCAACTATCTTAACACGACCACTGGATTACATGCAACTGGGATTCATAAAATTGCATGGCACCCAATTGAAAATCAACTTGTAATTGCCTATAAAAATAGCCGTTTAGATATTGTAAAAGGAGATCAAGTCACCTTGATTGACGATATACAAAATTCAAATTTATACTCCGACAAAAGTATCAACGACCTTATTGTATTCAATAACAACGCATACTTGTCTTGTAATTTTGGAATCGTTGTTGTTGACTTATTAAAAAAAGAAATCAAGTCCACTATCTTTCCAAATAACAATCGTCAGTCAGTAAAAGTCCTTCAAACAATTATTTACCAAAATAAATTATTTGCACTCACTGAGAATGGGATTTGGTCTACAATATTGGGACAAAATAATAATTGGATTCAAGAAAATACAATGGGTATCTCTGGTTTAAAAAATATGTTTGTTTTTAAAAACCAACTCTTTTATAGCAATCAACAAAAAATTTATCCTTACCAAAGTAATATTGCAAGCTATCAAATTAATACAGGTACAATTGAGGCCATCGCTGTTGACGAAGAGCGCATTTTAGCAGGTATCACTTATCAGAACAAAGGCGCATTGATTCAATTCAATAGCAATCAAACCAATACAGTACTGATAGATTCTACTGTATTGATTCAACCTGTTGGATTACTTAAAGACGGCAATACGATTTGGGTAGCGGATTTTAGTAAAGGCCTCTATGAAAAAAATGAGCAATCAAAGTGGACTACTCTAGGGGGACCTTTAAGTAATGCATTTGGCAGTAATGCATTTTCAGACCACCAAATATTAATGAGTTATGGGGCGAATAAAAATGGAATATCGAGTTTGAATGAAAATGGTTGGACCAATTTTACCCAAATTCAAAATATAAAAATCAATCAAGTCGAGGCGGTGTCCATTGACCCTATTGATCAAAGTTGGTGGATAGGTATGGGGAATCAATTGATCCATTTTGATCCAAACAAGAAAACCATAGAACAACTATTGCCAAATACATCCATTGGCATAATCAAATCGATTCAACAAAAAACAGATGGTCAAATTGTGCTTTTAAAAGAAGGATTTGGTATCGTTTCAAAAGAAGGCGCACAATGGAATAGCTATCCCATGCAAACAGGTTTTTCTAGTACTAATTTGAAAAAAATTGTATCGGCTAAAAATGATTTGAGTTGGATCATTGGATCTAAACAACAAGGTATTGTATTGTTTCAAAAACAAAATAACCAAGCCATTTGGAGACAATTGAATACTGGAAAAGGATCGGGTAATTTGCCAAGTATGGAAGTCACAGCCATCACAGAAGATAAGGATGGAAGCATCTGGGTTGGAACAGACAATGGCATTGCAATTTTTCAATGCAATACCATCAACGAAGCCTGCGACGCCTATTTGCCGATTGTTCAAAGCAATGGATTCAATGGCTACTTATTTCAAAAAGAAACCATTCATTCTATCAGTATAGATGGTGCGAATAGAAAATGGATTGGTACCAATAATGGCGCTTGGTTAATCAGTAAAGATGGTGCTGAGGTGCTCCAACATTTTACAACAGAAAATAGTCCGCTTCCAGACAATGCCGTCTTATCCATTGGTATTGAGCCGACTGACGGAGATGTTTTTTTCTTTACAAAGAACGAAATCATAAGCTATAAAGGAGAAGCCACTGAAAGTGCTTTGGTACAATCAACCATCAAGATTTTTCCCAATCCTATCGCACCCAATTACAATGGGCCGATTATCATTAAAAATTTAGTCAACAATGCATTAGTGAAAATTACAGATATCAATGGGCAACTCATGATGCAAACTAGGGCACTTGGAGGTCAAGCAATATGGAATGGTAGAGACCAATATCAACACAAAGTGGCTTCAGGCATTTACTTAATATTTGCTCGAGATGATATGGGAAATGAAAAAGCAGTAGGTAAAATACTGATCAGTGCTGGCTACTAGTTTGCAGTAAAATCAAATTGTTTAAACATTTTAAACTTCCATGAATCGCTTTCTCCTTGTACCACTCGATACATCAACTGTCTAATTTTATTGGTTGGCTCTTTAATGGCCGTATCTGCAGGATAAACAGGGAACTTTCTAAATAATACCCCTTCTACAAGCTTGTATTCATCCTTGCCTCTGTATCCCTTACTCAATTCCATATCATTCAATAAATCAGGAAATAAAATGGGCGCAATTCTTTCGTTGTCTTGAGAAGTAATTGGGAAAATACTTTTTTTACCTGCAGCATCCTCAATAAAAATAATCAAATCAGGAAATCCATCATTGTTTAAATCATCAATTTCAGCGCCAATTATCCTGGCCTTTAGTTCTATGGATGCTTCTCTAGATTCAGACTTAAATCCGATGGGTCTGATGTTCAATACATTTTTCTCCGAGGATTTATTTAAACATGAAATTCGGTAACCAGTTTTACCAATTTTCATGGTGCTGTCATATTTAGACCAAACCTGCCCAATCAATTGCCCAGAAAAAAGGATCAAGCCAAAAAATAAAATAATGCGCATACTTTAAAATTGATATTCCAAAGTTAATAGAATAGTTTTAATTTTCCACTTAAACAAGCACCATGTCATTCGACTTAAATATACAGGCTCATGGCACAAGCAAGCGCATTCAGATGCTTGACCAGCTCAATGGAACCTTGATTGAAATACACACTAAAGGCGGGTTAATGAATCGCTGGATGGTCAAGCATGAGGGCCATCCTTTAGAACTTATTTTGAGCAATACAGGAGAGGATCATTTTGAAATAAATGGATTTAGAAGTAGTAAGATGAGCCCATTTTCATGTCGTATAGATGAAGGTAAATACCAATTGGATGATCAAACATATGCATTCAATAAATTCTATTTAGGCGCACATGCCATTCATGGACTTGTCTATGATGCCGAATTTTCCATCCTTTCCACCGAAGTGCAAGCCAATTATGCACAGTTAATCCTTTCATTTGAATATAAAGGGACTGATCCCGGATACCCCTTCCCTTATGAGATCCAATTACAATGGACTTTGTATCCAGATAATTTAATTGGGGTAAAGACAAGTATTGTCAACAAGTCAAATAGGGTGATGCCCTTGATGGATGGATGGCATCCCTACTTTACTTTGGGTGGCCAAGTAGATCATTACCTACTTGAATTTCAGTCAAAAGCTAAATTAACAATGCGCGATGATATGATACCCACTGGGGAATTGATACAAGAAAATAGTTTTGAGAAAGGCTTAAAAATTGGTGCTACCTATTATGATGATTGTTATTTACTAGACCCCATCCAAAACAAGATTCAACTTAGCTATGATGGTAAGTCCATTATCATTGCCCCTATACACAATTATCCATATGTACAGCTCTATACGCCCGAGGATCGAAAAAGTATTACCATTGAAAATTTAAGTGGGGCACCAGATTGTTTTAACAATAAAATGGGGCTCCAAAAATTGGAACCCCAAGGACAAATTTATTTTGAAACAAGTTATCAATTTAAAAAGACATCAAAGCCGTAATACTAATTTCAACATTGACATTTCTAGGCAATCCTTTCACTGCAACGGTTTCGCGTGCAGGAAAATCAGCATTTAAATAACTTCCATATACTTGGTTCACAGCAGCAAATAAATCCATACTACTTAAAAAAATACTAGTCTTAACAATATGATCAAAATTGATATTAGCTTCATCTAATATGGCTTTAATATTCTCCATCACCTGTGTTGTTTCAGCTTCGATCGAAGATAAAACCAGCTCACCAGTTGCTGGATTAAAAGCAATTTGACCACTAGCAAATAAAAATCCGTTGGCAATCACAGCTTGACTATATGGACCAATAGGTGCAGGTACTTTGTTAGACTGAATGATTTGTTTAGGCATATATTTAATTTTAGAATTGCAATTTCTATTTTTTTGAGCAAATCCAACCTATTTTTGCGATACAATTTTATGACTTGGCTAATATCTTAATTATAGACACCGCTTTGGAAGAAGCCATTGTTGCATTGAGCGTGGATGGTAAGATCGTCGCAGAGCTTACCAATAAGGAGACGCATAGTCACGCCAGCTTCATTCAAGTTGCTATTGCCAAAGTATTAGCCGAACAACAAATGGCAATTGGCGACCTAGATGCTATTGCCGTAACTTTAGGACCAGGAAGTTATACTGGATTAAGGGTTGGGTTAGCCACTGCGAAAGGCATTGCCTACTCCTTACAAAAACCATTAATAGGCTTATCCACCTTGAGCGCTTTGGCAACTGCTGCCATTCGGCTATCACCCAATATAGTTGAGCCCCCATTCCAGGTTTTTGCAATGATAGATGCAAGAAGAATGGAAGTATTTGGCGCGATCTATGACCCATTCTGTAACCCAATCCTACAAGAACAAGCCATGGTGCTTGACCAAGCAAAATGGAGCAGTTTGATCCATCAGCCAACCCTTTGTATTGGCAATGGACTGGTAAAAACAAAAGAATTCTCAGCTCCCCATCAAGTAAAATACCTAGAGGGGCATTATACAAGCCAAGTATTACTAGACATGGCACTGACAAAATTGAAGGATGCTCAATTTGAGGATTTAGCCTATGTTGGTCCAAATTACCTTAAGGAGGTTTACATCCTTCCAAGCAAATAATACATATAATTAAAATTTTATGTATTAAATATTCATTAACTTTGCAATGTTAAAAAATTCATAACCCCCAATATGTAATTTGTCATGAATCAAACATTATCATTGTTACAATTAGACAATGGCGCCACTCCATTAAAAGTGGATTTAATCCATAGCAAAAAAGCTGCTATGATTTTAAGAGCCTTGAACCACAAACTTCGTCAACAAATTTTAAAATTAATTGACGAGCATCAGAAAATGACGGTCACAGAGATCTATGTAAAACTTAGATTAGAACAGTCCGTTGCCTCACAACATTTAGCCATTTTAAGAAGAGCCGGTATCGTAGTAACTGTCCGCGAAGGAAAGTTCATTTTTTATATGGTAGACTACAATCGTCTTGAACAAGTGAACCAATTTGTAGAACAATTAGTTGGATAATATGGAGTTAAGCTTAGCTCAATTTTTACAATTATCTAAAGACGATTCAATTCAAATCATTGACGCCAGAACGGATGTTGAATTTTTACAGGGTTATATTCCTGGATCCATCCATATAGCATTAGATGAAATAAAAACTTTAAATGCCCTTAAAATAATTGAGCATGATTGCCCCATTGTTTTAGTGTGTACACAAGGCACTGAGGAAATCCTGATAAAACGTTTTGAACTTTTAGGATACACCCAAGTGAGAGGTTATTTACAAGGAGGTTTTGCAACATGGTCAGAAGCGGGTCAAAAAATTGATTTAATCATTGAAGTAGAAGTGGATGAGCTTGCAATGGATATCCCATTCGACGAATACCTAATGATTTTAGATATTCGTGCCGAAGAAGTGTATGACAAAGCACATATCAAAGACTCCGTCCATCTTCCCTTAATTGAATTTGGTGACCCTGGTGCGATGTCGGAATTAGACGAGCATTTTAATATTTATATCATAGACGATTTAGGCAAACAATTATTGCTTGCAGCCTCGGTATTAAAAAAACAAGGTATTCACAATATTAGGATTGTTCAGGACGGATGGGACGCGGTAGAATTTTTGAAAAATAAATTCAAGATTGTTGCTACTCCAAAAAAGAATACTTCTGAAGATCAAGCTTTAAACTAACGCTTCTAATTCGAGTTTAAATTTTTCGTAATTCAGGAATGGATTAGTCCACTACTAAATGTCCATATGTAGCTGCATCATAAGGATAACGCCATCTACGATGACTCCATAAATAATTGGCAGGATGTTGTTTAATTTTTTCCTCTAATGTTTTTACAAAAAGTGCAGTTAATTGACCATCTTTAAAATAATTAGGAACAGTGGTCATGAGTTCATAATGCGAATGATAATGACCACGCTTAGTACTATAAAAATGAACAAATACTTGAGCAGTATTATTTAGTTTAGCGCCTTTCTCTGGACCTTTCACAAATGGCGTCAATTGTCCAAAAAATGGAATCCAAAAAGCCGATTTAGGATTGCCTGGATTTTGATCTGCAGCTAGCGCCATGGCATATTTCCCGCTAGAAGCATATTTATGGAACTGATTTTTAAAATTAGTAGCAGGGATCATAATGCTACCATATCTTTTACGCATATCTAAAATCAAACGATCGAAATATTGATTGCTTAATGGCATATACACCCCTATAAAAGGATACTTGCCATATTTGGCTGCCCCCCAATTGGCAAATTCCCAATTAAAGAAATGGCCAGCCATAATCTGAACATTTTGCCCTGTGGCATGAATGTCATTGAGTACTTCTACATTAGATGTAAAACGCTTTTTAAAACTTGCATCAGACATTGAGATCAATTTAATGGTCTCAAAAAATGTGTCTGTAAATTTTTGGTAAAATGCTTTTGCAATTTGATTACGTTCTTGGATGGATTTATTTGGAAAAGCAATGGCTAAATTATGCTGCACCACATCCAACCTATATTTTAAAATTGTTCTCAATAAAAAAGCCACCCCATCACTTAATAGGTATACCACAGGCCAAGGAATCAATGAAATCAAATAAAAGAGGGCATAAAAAATGGAATACATAAAATGATTATTTACTTGGCTCAATCCAAGCATCGTGTTCTTTAAGTAATAAAATCAATTCATCAACTGCTACATTGCTATCAATATTGCGCTTCATCACTTCTTTACCTTTATATAAAGTAATCTTCCCTACCCCACTTCCTACATAACCAAAATCAGCATCCGCCATTTCTCCAGGCCCATTCACGATACAACCCATGATGGCTATTTTCAATCCTTTTAAATGATTGGTTACTGCTCTTATTTTTGCTGTTGTTTCTTGAAGCTCAAACAAAGTTCTTCCACAGCTTGGACAAGAAATATATTCTGTTTTAGAAATTCTAGTTCTAGTGGCTTGTAAAATTCCGAATGCAGTGGTATTCAATAATTGCTCGATACTTGAATTGTTAAAATAATTCCGGCCAGATACATTGGATCCATTGATGCTTGCATCATATGCAGCTTGACTTAATCCTAAGCAAATCCCATCTCCAATACCTTCTAATAACAATGCGCCTGTCTCAATCGCAAAATGAATCAAGTGTTCGTCTGTGGTTTGCCATTGGCTATCTGTCACTAGAATAATAGGTTGCTGAATCTGCAATTGCATCAGCTTAATAGCCATCCTTCTCACTGCTTGCATGGCATTGTTACATTGACTACTCAAACAAAAAACAACAGCGTCATCTTTTGCAATTTGTAATAACAATTCATCTGGAATAGGTGAAAGATCACTATAACAATCTATTTGTACAAAATTAAGTTGGGGATGTTTTGCATCTAAGGCGATAAAAGAAGCAGCATCGATGATTGGATGGTACTTTTCGGTATTGTTGGCAAGTGCACAAACTGCGGGGGTTGCTACAATACTAAGTGTTACAGGCAAATTAAAATCTAAAGGTTTGTTGCCTATAAAAACATAATCAGCAGCAGCATCAGAGATCGCCCATTTGTCTGAAGCTGCATCATATGTATAACCAATCGCTACCAAGTCTGTTATTTCTATAGTAGATAGATGACTTAAATCTGCGATCACCACAGGCACTTGTTTGCCACCAATATTGCGCACCGCAGAGGTTGCTCGTCTCGTGTATTCAAAAGGACTATAAGGCAACTGTGTCAGTTCAGGGACCATCGCTGTATTCACTTCTGACAACTGATTGTATCTTTTAACTAAATCTAAACATACTGGAATTTCTAATTCAGGATCTTCTGTTAAACTCACTCTAATGGTATCACCAATGCCATCTTCTAATAAGGTGCCAATTCCAATTGCACTCTTAATTCTTCCATCTTCTCCATCACCAGCTTCTGTTACACCTAAATGCAATGGATACAATTCATTGAACTCTTGTTGCATTTGTTGAATCAATAATCGATAGGCTTGCACCATCACTTGAGGATTACTTGATTTCATACTCAAAATAATTTGGTGGTAGTCCAAGCTTCTCGCAATTCTTAAAAATTCCATGGCGCTTTCTACCATCCCAATGGCTGTATCGCCATATCGACTCATGATACGATCACTTAATGAACCATGATTGGTGCCTATACGCATTGCAGTGCCCTGTTCTTTACAAATAAGCACAAGGGGCGAAAATCTTTCTCTGATGCGTTCAATTTCTTCTAGATATTCCGTATCGGTATAATCAATTTGTTCAAATTTCTTTTTGTCTACATAATTACCTGGATTCACCCTTACTTTTTCTATAATTCTTGCTGCAATTTCAGCTGCATTTGGTGTAAAGTGAATATCCGCAACGATTGGGGTATGGAATCCTTTTGAATGGAGGATGGCTTTAATATTCGCTAAATTCTCTGCTTCTTTTTTACTAGGGGCTGTTACACGAACCAGTTCTGCACCTGCTTCAATACAACGAATAACTTGTGCAACAGTTGCATCCGTATCCATTGTATCGGTGGTGGTCATGGTTTGAACACGAATTGGATGTCCTCCACCAATGACTAAATTACCCACTTTAACAGGTCTTGTTTGGATGCGCTTATAAGATGTCAATGATTCAGAATAGTATTGCATAAAATTTGCTTATAAATAATGAATAGTGCTTTATCGAACGCCTTTAAAGAATCCTTCTTTGAGCAATATCGCTTTCAACAAATTAATATTTCTATTTTTAAGATCCAACCCATCGGTTGCACTTGTGTGCAAGACAAAGAAATAAGGATGCAGGTTTTCTTCGATATACCCAATTACCCATGCTTGATTACCGAGCGCAGTGTCTGTAGCCACTAAATAACTTAATTGATAATTTGAGTTTTGCTCTTTTAAAATCATTTTTTTAAAAAGCTCTTGGCTACGTTTTTGAAAAGGCAATCCTTTAAAATACAATCTTTTAATAAATCCAAGTTGTTCATCGGCTGTGATCAATAAGGATTGGTCCTTCCAAAAGCCATCCATATTTGCACTCACGATACCTTTGCCATAATGAATAGAATCAATTTCTTGTAATAAAGTGGTTCTTCCAATTTTTTGTACCAACTGCTGATAATACGCAGTAGAGTCAAGTGATACCCATGTATTGGTATCTGTATTGAGTTGACCTTGATCAAAACCAATCAAAATAGGCAATGCGAAAAATGTATTCAAGGGCGCATAGCCACTATCCTTGTACGCGGATAGATTATGCACCGTAAAAGCTTCGCTACTATTTTCCATTAAAGCAAAGCTTCCTTGCATGCCTGCGCTATCAATCTGTTCACCAATAGCAGCATTTATTTTTACATTATTTGGTGTACAAGCAAATGTGCTGATACTTAGAAAAATGACAACAAAAATCTTTTGCATAATAAAAATTGAAAAGGCTATGAAACAAAATACACTCCACAAGTAGATGTGAAGTGTATTGTATTATAAATGATGTAGTACAAATATTATTGTATACCCAATAACTCCACTTCAAATATCAAAGTAGAACCTGGTCCAATCACTGGTCCAGCAGAGCGTTCGCCATAAGCCAATTCAGAAGGAATGAATAACTTCCACTTACTTCCAACTGTCATTAACTGTAAAGCTTCTTGCCATCCTTTAATCACCCCATTTAATGGAAAACTAATTGGCTCGCCTCTGTTTACTGAACTGTCAAATACTTCACCGTTGATTAAAGTACCATGGTAATGACATTTAACTGTGTTTTTTAAAGTAGGCTTAGCAGTATCTGTACCTGCAACCATTACTTCATATTGCAAACCATTGCTTAAACGAACCACACCTGGTCTTTTTGCGTTTTCTGCTAAAAATGCAGCGCCTGTTGCACGATTGATAGCGATTTTTTCTGTACTCATTTTATCTTGGTAGTTTTTGATACATAAATCTATTAAGCTGTCTGGAATTACTGATTTTGCATTGACCCCAGCAGCCATTCCTTTGTTGAACATCGCAATGTTCAGATCTTGAAGTCCCTGTCCTTTCAAACTTTGTGCGATTCTATATCCTAAAGCATAAGAAGCGCTATCCTTTGTATTCTTTAAAAGGTTGGTCGCGGACTTAGGTTTAGCTGCAACCGTTTTGCTTGTTACAACTTTCTTAACTGCTACAGTAGGCTTCAATGGAGCCAATGGTTTTGTTTGTGTTAAGCCTGAAACTGCTATTGAAGTTGCGAAGGCTAAAATGATTGTTTTCTTCATCTTTAAGGTATTCAAATTTAGACCTCAAAAATACATCAGAATCCGGTTATAATGCCAATAAATACTGAATTTTGTACCTTATTTTGCACTATTTAACCCATATTTAAGGGAAGTCTTAACTTTGTAAAAATCTTGTTATGAATAAAACAATAAAAATGAGCGTAGGCTTGATGGTCTTTACTTGTAGTATTTTTTTTACGGCTTGTGGCAATGATCCTGCTTCATCAACAACCACCATGGATAGTACAGTAAATGCTGTCACCCAAGATTCAGTCATTAGTTACGATATTAGCTTAGTGGATAATAAAAAAGATCCTACATGTGGCATGCCTGTGACTGCTGGCATTAGCGACACAGCACATTATGACAATAAGGTATTAGGCTTTTGTGCTGCAGGATGTAAAGAAGAATTCTTAAAAAATCCAAAAGCAAATATCGCGGCGGCCGAAATGAAATAATCGCTGCAGCTTCAACATTAAAATGCCCCAGATGATTCATTTGGGGCATTTTAATTATAAACTATTCTAGTTAACTAAATAAATAATTGATATCGTCTTTGGTTAAGGACTTCATAAATCCATCTTCGTCAGAAATCAATTCTTTTGCAAGGGATCTTTTACGATCCTGTAGTTTCAGGATTTTATCTTCCACCGTATCATTACAGATCATACGATAAGCAAAAATATTTTTTGTTTGTCCTATACGATGCGTTCTGTCAATGGCTTGTTGCTCTACAGCTGGATTCCACCAAGGATCTACGATATACACATAATCTGCTGCAGTTAAGTTAAGACCCACACCACCTGCTTTTAAAGAGATTAAGAAAACACGACAATTAGGATCATTTTGGAAACGTTCAATTGCTTTTTCTCTTTCTTGGATTGTGCTACTACCATCAAAATATTCATGATCAATGCCAAGCTTCGTTAAGGATGCTCTAATCAAACCAAGCATACCCAAGAATTGAGAAAAGACCAGGGCCTTATGTTCGCCTATATTTTCTGATATCTCACGTGTTAACTCTTCTAATTTAACCGACTCATTTGGATAGGATTCATCTTTTATAATAGCCGGGCTATCACAAATTTGACGCAATTTCATCAAGCCTTGTAAGATAGATAATTGAGCTTTTTGCACGCCTTTCTCTTCTACCAGACCCATTAATTTATCACGGTAATCATTTCTGTATGCTTCATAAATTTTACGTTGTGCCGCACCCATCTCACAATACAATACCGTTTCTTGCTTTTCTGGCAAATCCTTTGCCACTTGCTCTTTGGTTCTTCTTAATATAAATGGAAAGACAAATTTTCGTAGATGTTCTTTTTGCTCTTTCTCATCAAACTTGTCAATAGGCATTGAAAAATTATGCTTAAAATATTCAACTGAACCCAACATACCAGGATTCAAGAAATTCATTTGCGCATAGATATCAAAAGTATTGTTCTGCAATGGCGTACCACTTAAACAAAGTTTATTACCCGCATTTAATAAGCAGGCCGCCTTAGTCACTTTACTAGTTGGATTTTTAATGGCTTGACTTTCATCTAAAATCACATAATCAAATTTAACTTCAACGAAGTTCTTAATATCACTTCTTAAAGTACCATAAGTGGTGATGATCACTTCTACAGAGCCATCTGTTAATTTTGCTTTATTTCTTGTGCCACCATGGTGAATCATATAACTCAAACTTGGGGTAAATTTCTTCAATTCATTTTGCCAGTTAAATAACAAAGTAGTCGGACATACCACCAAAGCCAACAACTTGCCTTGTTTTTCTTTTAAATGTTGTAAGAAAGATAAGGTTTGAATGGTTTTACCCAATCCCATATCATCTGCTAAGATACCACCCCAGCCTACATCGTGTAAATAATTCAACCATTGAAATCCACTTGCCTGATAAGGTCGTAAAATTGGATCCAAATGCGCTGGTGGTTTTACATCCGCAATAGTATAATGTTCTCTAATTTTTTCAAATTTGCCTTCTAGTTGGAAAATCAATTCTTCCTCATCTCTTTGTTGGTACAATTCATCTAAAACAGAGAAATGATATTTACTTAATTTTAAATTGTCTGTCTTGCCTTCACCCACTTTAAACAACAATGCATATTTGTTCAACCATTGCTCTGGCAATACACCTAAACTGCCATCTTTTAATGGAACAAACTGTTGTTTATTCATCAACATCGTCTTGATGTCTTGTATGCTCACTTTTTGTTCTCCAAATGAAATTTCCACTTTAGCATCAAACCAATCCGTATTGCTACTAATATACAATCGAGTCGTTGGCTTAGCCGTATTAAATTTAAATTGCTTCAATTGCTCTGTACCAAACAATGGAATTTGCTTTTCCTTTAGGGTATCAATGAACAAGAAGAACCAATTATTTTTAAGTACTTCGGAACCTTTTAAGGCCAACACATTCCCCTCATTTGGTCTAATGAATCCAGAATGTAATTGCTCTATAATGCCCACCAATTGACGCTCTGCAGCTAAATCACGTTCCAAAATCATGAGCTTATCGCCAAGCTGTTGAATCACAGATGGCCCATCCTCTTTTTGAACAACAATGTCTTGGTAAACAAATAGCGGTTCAAAAAATAGATAGTCTCCATTTTCTTTTAAAAGAATTTGTAATTGCGGCTTCACGCCTTTTACTTTTTCTTGAGACACATGCTCCAAGGCAACTGCATAATTTTTAGATAAAGGCAATACAGTTGACTGCAAATAATTAGGCCACTCTTTTGCAGACACTTTTTGATACCCATTGGGTAAAAATTGTTCTACCCAATTAAGATCCGCCCTGTTTTTCCAATAAAAAAACTGCTGAGCTTGTTGGAATACAAAATAAGACTTTGCAAGGTTGTCCACTAAGTCAATAGGGCCTGATGGCAATAACACCTGCGCATGTACTATATAATCTTCACCGTCTTTCTCTACTTTAAAACTTGGCTGAACTGGATGAAAAATCAAATCCAATTTTACCAAATTCGCTGTGGTAAAATTTTTATTATGGCCTACAAAAAAAGTAAATGGATGTTCTGATAAATCACGCCACAGTTTTTCCATTTTAGGATGCAAGTATTCTTGCATCAATTCCTTGGTCTCATCGGGTAAACTTGCTTCGTCAGCATGCACAATTGTATCCCAGATGCCTTGAAAAGGTGAATTCTTATTCAAGTACTTACTCATTTCTACTGGTTGTAATTTTCGAACGGATTGTAATAAAATTTTGTCATCCTCATGCATATCATAGGGTGTGACAAATTTTAAAATATCAATCTTCTCTACCTTACTGACATATGCGTTTTCGAGTTCATTGGTCTCCCCTCTTACCACATGAAAAGATACATAAGGATAATTATGTGCATCTTCTTGTATCACTAATCCATAACGTTGTATGGTTTTTTGTGCACCATTTAAATTTGTGTCGTCTATATCGGAACTGTCTACTTTTTTAGTAGGCAATGCGAAGCGATGCAGTTCTATTGGAGGCGCTTTGGTGACAGCCTCTCCACCATTCACTCTTTGGATACTTGGATCAAGTACTTTTAAGAAGGGTTTGCCGTCATGGTAGGTGAATTCAAATTTATCTTTAAGCTCATCAGCAAGGCTGTAGCCATATAAAGCCAATAACTTATTTTTTTCTCTATCCCAGTTTCGAATGGTCTCAAAATAATCTGCTCCTTTTAATTGAAATAGCTGCAATAACAACATTGTCTTATGAATACATAAAGCATAAGCAGTCTCTGACAAACAATCACAAGAAGTATCAAAATAACGTTCTTCGTTTTTTTGGATAATTAAATGATGCGTCTTGCCATTCATATCTAACTCTGCGACTACTTTTTCATTTTCACTTGAGAGAATATGTGGACGAATTGTTTTTAACGTTTGTTCAGCCTGATCAAAGGTATCAGCAGAACAAAGCATTTTGATCGATTTTAAATCGATGGCTTTTGTTCTAAGTAAAGTATGGGTTGTCTTATAAGATGCCGCTTGGTATTCCAATTGATTCTTATCCATTAAATCTTGTATGAAAAATAAAGCAGCTGCTTTATGTCTACAAACTTCAGATAAATTATAAGGACAGCCACATCTTAAAGATAAGGTGGCTGCAGAAGTAAAATTTTCAATGGTTACTTTGTAATAAGTAGAATACCCGTCGTCTTTCACGCGACAATGAATGTTGCCAATCATTGGATCGAATTTAACCAATTCGATATTTTTTAATGCAAAAATGCGTTTACCACGACGTATCACTTCTTCAGTGCCGTAACTATAGATATGTTTAACAAGATAGGGTAGTGCCATAATTAAAAATGCAAATTACCCTCTCCAAAAAGGGCAATTTGCAAATGTACAACTTCTTGGGCTATTTTAGGGAAAAACTAACCGTGGTTTACCAAAGCGCCGCTTTTGAAAATTGGTAAAGAAGGAGCAATATCCTTGGTGACACAATACTGCATGTCGTCTTCTAAGCCGTAAGCCGCCAAACGATGCCAATGGGTCACCGTTTTAATATATTCAGATAAATTAGCCTTGTTTTGATTATACAGTTGATTGGCCATAAAACTGCTGTCACAATGAATGGTAAAATGGTCTTTTATTTCCTCAATCACCGCACCCGCAAAGAGCGCATCTTCTATATTAAAACGGTTCTTCCAACCAGAGCAACCCAAAATCACAGGTGCATTTTGCGTTTTTAAAAATTCCACCACTTTTGTCAAATTTGGAAAAGACCCAGTGATGATTTCTTTTGCCCCTTGATTTAATGCCATATGTAATAACTTGGTTCCATTGGTCGTCGTAATCACTAAGGTTTTATTTTCTATAAATGACCTAGGATACTCAGAAGGAGAATTGCCATAGGCTAAGCCAGGAATAATTTTTCCATCACGCTCTCCTGCAGTAATCCCACCAGTTTGTTTACCCATTTCAATACAATGCTCTGCAGAATCCACTGGGATGATTTTTGTCGCCCCATTGAACAATGCAGTAGCCATCGTAGAAGTCGCTCTAAAGACATCGATAATGACTACAATACTATCTTTTATTTCATATAGTTCTAATAAAGAAGGTGTGAGCATAGTAT
>JBILCS010000032.1:0-19010 GCA_044353005.1 Sediminibacterium sp.
TTTTTATCTGTGATGCTATACATTGATATTTGGAAATTATTTATTCAAAATCCAGCCATGTATGTGGGCCTTAAAGTAGTGCCTATTTTACTCATAGCAAATATGTTTTTAGGCGTTTACTATAACTTAAGTATCTGGTATAAACTAAGTAATAAAACCATGGCAGGCGCCTGGATCACCTTATTAGGCGCATTCATCACAATTGTCATTAACTATTTTGCCATTCCACATTTTGGTTATATGGCAAGTGCTTGGGCCACTTTCTTTTGTTATGGCACCATGATGATTGTGAGTTATTTATGGGGACAACGCGTTTATCCTGTGCCTTACGCCACCAAAAAATTAATTGCATATTTTATCATTGCATTATTGGTATATGGTATTAATTTATTGTTACACCTTGTTTCAACAAATCAACCTTTCAATTATTTATTTGCAACCATCTTACTTTTTGCATTCATCGTATTTGTTGCACGCATCGAAAGAAAAGATTTGCAATCCATCTTTAAAAAATAAAATAAGTGGCAGAAGATTTAGTACTCCATCATGGAGATAAAAAAACACAGTACGAATCATTGATACCTCAAATCAAAGGCTTAATGACTGGAGAGGCTAATTTAATTGCCAACCTTGGTAATATAGCAGCGGCGCTTAAAGAACAGTTCAATTGGTTATGGGTCGGTTTTTATTGGGTAGTGGATGATGAATTGGTATTAGCCCCTTTTCAAGGACCAGTGGCTTGTACCAGAATCAAGAAAGGCCGTGGCGTTTGTGGAACAAGTTGGGAAAAAGGGATGACCTTAATTGTGGAAGATGTTGAAAAATTTCCAGGACATATCGCATGCAGTAGCGCATCCAGATCAGAAATTGTAGTACCTGTTTTTCAAAATGGTAAAATAGTAGGTGTTTTAGATGTAGATAGTACCGAATTAGCACATTTTGATCGCATTGATCAAGTGTATTTAGAGGAAATTGTCGGGTTCTTAGACCAATTTTAAAAAATATCGTTTAAGTTTGCAGCCCCTAAGCGGATGTGGCGAAATTGGCAGACGCACTAGACTTAGGATCTAGCGCCGCGAGGCGTGTGGGTTCGACCCCCTCCATCCGCACAGAAAAGGCCCCAAATTGGGGCCTTTTTACTATTATAATGCCTTATTTAAAACCAAAAATTGTACCTTCGCCCCCCTTAAACATTTCAATTAAGCAGTAAAAGCAAGACCTATGGCAACCATAAAAAGAACCAACATTGCGCCTTTAAATGACCAATTAACGGTGACTATTTCAAAAGCAGATTATTTAACGACCTACGAAACAAGTTTAAAAAAACAAGCCAAAACGGCCAATATTCCAGGATTCAGAAAAGGAATGGTACCAGCGGGAATGATTAAAAAAATGTATGGACAAGCAATTTTCAGCGATGTGATTTTAAAATCGGTAGAGAATGAGATGAACCAGTATATGTCTAAGGAGCAGATAGACATTTTCGCACAACCACTTCCAATGGCCACGGAACTTGCTAATATGGATCATAACAATCCAACGGATTATGATTTCTCTTTTGAAATTGGATTAAAGCCAACATTTGAAGTAAAGACAAAAGACATCAAAGTTAAAAGATATAAAATTCAAGTAACGGACGAGATGATTCAAAGCGAAGTAGAGCGTCTGCAAATCAGAAATGGTAACATGACTGAGCCCGAATTATCAACTAGCGAAGACAATGTATTGAATGTAACTTTTATTGAATCAGATAAAGAAGGTAATGAAATTGAAGGGGGTATCAAAAAAGATAATTCTTTATTGATTAAATATTTTAGTGAAAAACAAAGAAAGCAATTCATTGGGAAAAAGAACGAAGATACCGTTGTCATTCAATTAAACAAAGCCTTTGATGACAAAGAACTAGATATCATTTTAAATGATTTAGCATTAACAAAGGCCGATACTGATAAATACTTTAAACTAGTGATTACCAAAGTTGGCTTAGTTGAAAAAGCACCTTTAGACGAAACATTATTTACTGTAACCTACCCTAATCAGGCCATCACCAACGAAGCGGAATTCAAAGCAGCAGTGAAGCAAGATATCGAAGGGTACTATGCGCAACAAGCAAAAAATCAAGTGCATGATCAAATCTACCATGGTTTAATTGAGCAAACTAAAATGGATTTTCCTGTTGCATTTTTAAAGCGTTGGTTGCAGAAAGGTGGAGACAAACAAAGAACAGAAGAAGAAGCAGAAAAAGAATATCCAGTTTTCCAAGATCAATTAAAGTGGACTGTCATTAGTACACAATTAATTGCTGATCATAAAGTAGAAGTGGTGGCGGAAGATTTAAAGAGTTTTGCAAAACAACAATTGATGAGTTATATGGGTGGCCAATTAGGTGCATTGGGTGACAATGACCAATGGTTAGAAGATTATGCTGCACGTATGATGCAAGACAGAAAATTTGTAGAAGATAGTTACCACAGAATTAGCACAGATAAATTATTCAACGCATTAGAAGCAGAAGTGACTGCCAAAGAAGAACCAATCACAGCAGAAAAATTTGCAGATTTATTGAATAACCATAAGCACTAATTAGGCTTACAATGCAACAATAATGATTTTGAAGCCCCCATTTCGGGGGCTTTTGCATTATAGCCCCATTTCCGGTCAAATTTGGCACTCTTTTTGCAATAGCTTAGGAGAATAGGTTTTACCTTTACAATCTGAAAAAAGCAATTATGAACATAGGAAAAGAATTTGAAAAATACGCGATCAAACACAGAGGGATCGGAAGTAATAGTCTACATCAATACCAAAATAGTGTGACCAATTTGACACCCTATATTATTGAAGAAAGACCAATGAATGTGGCAAGCATGGATGTGTTTAGCCGTTTAATGATGGATAGAATCATTTTCTTGGGTGAGGGTATCAATGACTATGTAGCCAATATTGTTACAGCGCAGTTATTATTTCTTGAAAGTACAGACCGCACAAAGGACATTCAAATGTATATCAATAGTCCAGGCGGCAGCGTGTATGCTGGATTGGGAATTTATGATACTATGCAATTTATCAGCCCAGATGTCGCAACTATTTGTACGGGCATGGCTGCAAGTATGGGAGCCATTTTATTATGTGCTGGTGTAGAAGGTAAAAGAACAGCATTAAGACATAGCCGTATCATGTTACACCAACCGAGCGGTGCCATTGGAGGCCAAGCATCAGATATTGAAATTACTGCAAGAGAAATTAAGAAACTAAAACACGAGCTATATGAGGTCATTGCCACACATACCCATAAGGATGTGGAGTTGGTTGCAAAAGATTGTGATAGAGATTTCTGGATGACTGCTGCAGAAGGCAAAGCCTATGGTTTGGTAGATGAAGTGTTATTAACCAACCCAAGAAAATTAAAAAAATAATTATACTAATTTAAACTGTTTATATGATACCCGCCAATCGTTTTTTAATGGAAGAAGAGGAAGAACATAGAGAAGATAAAAAAGAAGATAACGCACCCTCTTTTTTGAACAAGAAAATGGAACAAATCTTTTTTGAAAAAAGATCCATTTATTTATGGGGTTTAGTGGATGATAAGTCTGCAAGAGAGATTGTGACTAAACTTTTATTACTGGATGCAGATAAGCCAGGCGAACCAATCCATTTTTATATCAATAGTCCAGGCGGTGTGGTGACTAGTGGGATGGTGATGTTTGATACAATGAACTTAATTAAGAGCCCTGTGCATACCATTTGTATGGGCTTAGCAGCAAGTATGGGCTCTATCTTATTGAGTATGGGTGAAAAAGGAAAACGCACTATTTTCCCACATGGCGAAGTAATGATTCATCAACCGAGTTTAGGAGGCTATTTTCAAGCTACAAGTGCAGATATTGAAATTCAAGCAGAACAAATTAGAAAGACAAAAGAATTAGGTGCTCAAATTTTAGCAAAGAATTGTGGTAAATCAATAGAACAAATTATGGCTGATTTTGACAGAGATTACTGGATGAATGCCAAAGATGCGGTTGAATATGGTATCGTAGATAAAATTGCTAAGAGCTTATAATCAATAGCGCTTCATAAATTGCTTTAAATGAAAATGAGTAAAACAGAAAATATACAATGTTCTTTTTGTGGTCGAAGCAGAGAAGAAGTAAAAATCCTAATTGCTGGACAAGAAGGTCACATCTGCGAGCACTGTATTGAGCACGCTCATGAAATTGTAGATAAAGAATTTCATCAAAAAAAGGAAGCTGGAAAAGCAGGTACACTCAAAGTACAAAAGCCGATTGCAATTAAAAAGTTTATGGACCAATACATCATTGGCCAAGATGAAGCAAAGAAAATACTATGTGTGGCCGTTTACAATCACTTTAAACGCATTAACCTACCCACAACGATCAAGGATGATGTTGAAATAGAAAAAAGCAATGTGATCATGATTGGTGAAACGGGTACAGGTAAAACATTGCTTGCCAAAACCATTGCCAAACTTTTAAATGTACCCTTTGCTATTGTGGATGCCACGGTCTTCACAGAGGCTGGATATGTTGGAGAAGATGTAGAGAGTATGTTAACGCGTCTTTTGCAAAACTGTGACTATGATGTAGAAGCAGCGCAAAGAGGGATTGTATATATCGATGAGATTGATAAAATCGCACGTAAAAGTGATAATGCTTCTATTACAAGGGATGTAAGTGGAGAAGGCGTACAACAAGGTTTATTAAAAATGCTAGAAGGCACAGAAGTATTGGTACCTCCTCAGGGCGGAAGAAAGCACCCTGATCAAAAAATGATCAAAGTAGACACTAAGAATATTTTATTTATTTGCGGTGGCGCATTTGACGGCATTGATAAAATCATAGCAAGAAGAATCAATACCAATGCAATTGGATTTAGTGTCAACAAAGACGAGCAAGAATTACAACGCAAAAATTTATTACGCTTTGTGAATGCACAAGACATCAAAACTTTTGGTTTAATACCCGAAATGCTAGGACGTCTTCCTATTGTAACACACTTAGAACCATTGGACGCTGAAACATTAAGAAGTATTTTGACAGAACCAAAGAATGCATTGATCAAACAATACACACAATTATTTGCCATAGAAGATATCAAGCTTACCATTGACCCAGAAGTTTTTGATTTCATTACTGCTAAAGCAATGGAATACAAACTTGGTGCTAGAGGATTAAGAAGTATCTGTGAGAGTTTGTTTACTCAAGCTATGTTTGAACTTCCGGGCACGGATACCAAAGTATTTAATGTGACTTTAGTTTATGCCAAAGACATGTTTGATAAAAGTAAAATAAGCGCTTTAAAAGTAGCTTAAGAAAAATATATAACCACTTTAAAAATAAATTTATGCAAGAACTAATTGACCGTTTGGTAAAAGAAGCAGGTGTTACACCAGAACAAGCAAAGCAATCTATCGAAACCATTGCTGCATTTGTAAAAGAAAAATTCCCTATGCTAGGTGGTGCTGTAAATCAAATTTTCAAGCACAAATAAGTTTCTTAACTATTTGGCATAGCCATTTGAACCAATCTGAGTTATTGAATACCAATTTAATTACTCAGATTGGTTCTTTTTTTTAATAGCATCGCTTCTGCTTCAGTGAGGTCAAACTGTATCACCATTTCCGACCAAGTCAGCCTACCCTCTTGTTCTTTTCGAAGCTTTAAAATCCTATATACAGCCCTTTCATCAAATATGCCAAGTGCCATCCAATCCTCAAAGCGCATCGTTTGATAAGCCATTTTTTTAGCCTTATTGGACTGGTACTTTAAATAGGGGTAGATTATCTGAAAATCAAAAGCAGTGATGCCATATACTTTCTTTAAGCCTTGCAGATTTGTAAAACCGCCTATCCATTTTTGATAGGTCAAAATTCGCTTTACTTTATAGGCTGGTAAACCTGTGATTCGAATCCAATCCGAGGCATTGGGGTTGTTAATTTCAATTTGCTCAGGGGCATACTTTTCCCATTTTCGATTTGTATTTTGTTGAGCCCCATCTGCGGAGTCCATTGTTTGAATCCGAACCCAAGGAAGTAAGCCTTGCGCTTGAGTTTCAGAAACTCCATACCATTTTAATAAGTCTTCTTTTTTATAAAATCGCCCTCCTTTTGCTCGATAACGATACAGTGTTCTCATTTGTTTGCTGGACAATCCTAATTGAAATCCTTGCATGCTATCTAACAAATTGGGATCAAAATAAAAAACCTTTATAGGTTTGTTTTTGAAATTTGAAAAATTACCCTGATTGACAGAAGTTGTTGGTAATAGATAATGCATCAATAAACTTAAAGATAAAATACATCCAAGAACGATAATTCCTTTTTGCTCTTTTGATGTAAAAATGAAATAAGATTTCCAATCAAATTGCATGGTGATTTTCAACAAACCTATTTTTTTAAACCATGCGAAAATTACGTATAAATACTTTGAGTAATTATACTGTAATCACCATCCCGTCATATGCCATCCCTATGCCCTTTGGTAAACTTGGCTCCACCACAGCCTGTAAACCAATCTGGTGGCTAAAATGCGTGAAATAAGTTTGAGGAATGTTGAGTGACTGTGTCAATGCAATGGCTTCTGATAATGTAAAATGTGTTGGATGGGACTGGGGACGAAGTGCATTTAGGATGAGGACCTTAGACCCTTTTATTTGCTCCATGGCTTCGGCCGAAATAGAATTAGCATCTGTGATATAGGTAAAGTCACCCATTCTAAAACCTAATACTGGCATATCACGATGCATGACTTGAATCGGTATTAATTCAATGTCCCCAATCTTAAAAGCTGTTTCATGATCAATGGTGCGCAATTGCATCTCTGGCAAACCAGCCTCTTTATCCGTTTCAAAAGCATAATAAAAATCACGCTGAATGGCCACCTGCGTAATGGTATTGGCATAAATCGGCATTGATTTACCCGAGAAGAAATTAAAAGGCCTGATATCATCTAGTCCTGCATAATGATCTCTATGGGGATGGGTGAATACCACTGCATCTACATGTGTTGTTTTTGTACGAAGCATTTGATACCTAAAATCCGGAGTCGTATCTATGATGATACAAGTAGTATCGGATTCAATTTTAATACTTGTTCTTAATCTATTGTCTCTGGGATCAGCAGAATTACATACAGGACATTCGCATCCAATAAGGGGAACCCCAGTGCTGGTGCCTGATCCTAGAATGGTGATACGTAACAAAATGAATAGGGTTAAAATTTATGCTTCAGACAATGCAATGCGCTTCACTTCCTCATATAATTTTTGAGAATCATGCGTCAACTTATCAAATTCAATTGTGAGTTGTGGAATCAATTCAAGTAAGGTATTGATTCTAGCTTCCAAATTTAAAAACTTGTTTAAAACCACGATTTTTTTGAATTCGAGTAAACACCAGCCGCTCTGGAAATTACCACGCTCGTAACGAACTACATATTCAGATTCTCCTAAAATATCTTCTAATTTATCTAAAGTGCCTTGTGTGATTTTCATAAAATTGGGCTATTTTAAGTCGGTTTTACCTTCATTTAGCTATGTGACAAAGATAGTTTTTTGGTACAGTAGCTATTTAAATAAAACGCAGGAGTTATTCACATTTCGTACCTTTGTCAACACATTTAGCCTATGGAATTTTTGACTCGAAAAATGATCAACGATCCAGTTCATGGATTTATTACGATCAATGACCCATTGATATTTGCCATTTTCAACCATTCTTTTTTTCAAAGATTAAGAAGGATACAGCAAATGGCTTTAGCGCAACTAGTTTATCCTGGTGCTGTGCATACCAGACTGCACCATTCATTGGGTGCCTATCATTTAATGTGTAATGCGATCAATGAACTTAGAGACAAGGGTATTGAGATTAGTGCAGAAGAAGCCCAAGCTGCAAAAGCAGCCATTTTAATGCATGATATTGGCCATGGCCCCTATTCACATGGATTAGAAAATGTATTATTAAAAGGCGTGCACCATGAGGCACTTTCTTTGTTAATTATGAATCAACTCAACGCAGATCCTAACCCTGCATTGAATGGTCAATTAACAATGGCAATTCAAATTTTTACCAACCAATATCCTAAAACCTTTTTACATCAATTAATTAGTGGTCAGCTAGATGTGGATAGGTTAGATTATTTATCAAGAGATAGTTTCTTTACAGGTGTAAGTGAAGGCGTAGTGGGCCATGAGCGCATTTTAAAAATGTTAAACGTAAAGGACAATATTTTATTAGTAGAAGAGAAAGGCGTGAATAGTGTAGAGAAATTTTTAGTGTCTAGAAGGTTGATGTATTGGCAAGTATACCGACACAAGACCGTCATTGCTGCGGAAAATATGTTGGTTAAAATAATTCAAAGAGCTAAACAATTGACAAAAGCAAAAGACAGTACCATCGCCATTGGCGGTATTTTAGATTATTTTTTATCCAATGAATTTACGGCCATTGAGCAAATTGATTTAACAGCTTATTGCCAATTAGATGATACAGATATTATGTATGCCATCAAAAAATGGAAAACACATTCGGATCCTATTTTATCTTTATTGTGCAATAGATTATTGAACAGAAAAATTTATAAATGTCAGTTGCAATCAGAACCCATCACGGATGCTGCTTTAAATCAAGCATTAATGGCTACAAAAGCAAGGTTCAATGTGGATGATGAAGCTGCTGCTTTCTTCTGTTTTAAAGGTGAAACAAGCAACACTTTGTACAAGAATGACAGTGAGAATATCCATATTTTGCTAAAAAAAGGTGAAATTTCTACCATTTCTGAGGTACAAAACGCATTAATTGTCGAAAGTCTTTCTACCCCAGTTAAAAAATTTTACATTTGTTCACTAAGTGAATAAGCCCAATTCAAATAAATAATGCAACACATGCTAGAATTCAGTGCCCAACAGATCGCAATCATGATTCAAGGTCAAGTAGAAGGTGATGCGTCTGTCACTGTAAGGAATTTTGGTAAAATAGAGGAAGCCACTGCTGGTCAACTTTCTTTTTTAGCCAATCCAAAATATGAAGCATTTTTATATTCTTCCGCCGCTTCGATTATCATCATTAGCGATCAGCAAGTATTAAAACAAAAAATAAATGCGACTTTAATTAGGGTGCCCGACGCCTACGCTGCATTCGCAACCCTACTTACAAAATACCAAGAACTAAAGACCCAACAACTTGTGGGCATTCAAACACCTTCATTTATTGCACCAACTGCTACATTAGGTGCAAACCATTTTGTTGCTGCTTTTGCTTATATCAATGAAGGAACTGTACTGGGTGAACATGTAAAAATATTTAGCAATGTAGTCATTGGAGAAAATGTAAAAATCGGCAACCATGTCACCATCCATCCGGGTGTAGTTATTTATGCAGATTGTGTCATTGGCAACCATGTCACCATTCATAGTGGTAGCATTATTGGAAGTGATGGTTTTGGATTTGCCCCAAAAGAAGATGGTAGTTTTCAAAAAGTACCACAACTTGGAAACGTGGTCATCGAAGATGATGTTGAAATTGGCGCCAACACCACTATAGACCGAGCAACTATCGGATCAACAATAATTCGTAAAGGCGTTAAATTAGACAACCAGATTCAGATAGCACATAACGCAGAGATAGGAATCAATACCGTCATCGCCGCACAAGTTGGTGTAAGTGGTAGTACAAAGATTGGAAAGAATGTCATGATTGGAGGTCAGGCTGGTTTAGCTGGTCATCTTGCCATTGCAGATGGGATAAAAATTGCAGGAGGAGCTGGTGTGACAAAAACATTTACAACTGCAAATATGACCATTGCAGGCTACCCAGCAGTTGAGCAAAAACAAAGCTTAAGAAGCCAGGTTTATGTCAAAAATCTCCCAGAATTGGAAAAAAGAGTCCAAGAACTCGAAATATTAGTGCAACAACTGTCTCAAAAAGCCTAAATCAGGCGTATTTTTGCTTAAAATCAAGCTTTTAACTAAGCTATTCTAAACTAGTTACACATGGATCAACATTTTAACCCCGATAAGCAACATACCCTTTTTGAAAGTATTAGTATTAGCGGAACCGGTTTACATACAGGCGTTTTAGTAGATATGACATTGCAGCCTGCTAATCCAGGATTTGGTATCCAGTTTCAAAGGGTAGATTTACCAAACCAACCTTTGATTAAGGCGGATTGTGATTTAGTAACGGATACAAGTCGTGGAACTACATTGCAAGTGGGTGATGCTAAAGTGAGTACGGTGGAACATATTCTTGCCGCTTTAGTTGGTTTAGGTGTTGACAATCTTTTGATTGAATTGAACGGACCAGAAATTCCAATCATGGATGGTAGCTCTGCTCCATTTATAGAAGCCATTGAAAAAGTAGGTGTATTAGAACAAGATGCTGCAAAAGCTTGGTACAGTATTGATGAAAATATTTTTCACTACGACGAAGATAAGCGCGTAGAGATGGTTGCATTGCCAGCATTGGATTATCAAATCACCACCCTGATAGATTTTAATAGCCCAGTATTAGGCACACAACATGCGGCACTTAAAACAATCAAAGATTTTAAATCAGAAATATCTCCTTGTAGAACTTTTTGTTTTTTACATGAATTAGAAACGCTTTTAGAAAACGATTTAATTAAAGGCGGAGATATCAACAATGCTATTGTCGTAGTTGATAAGCCTGTTACCAAAGAGGAGATGACTCGATTGGCTAAAGTGTTCAAGCGTGATAAAATTGAAGTAAAAAGTGAAGGCTATTTAAATAATTTGGAATTAAGATTTCCTAATGAACCAGCACGTCACAAATTATTAGATGTCATAGGTGACTTAGCATTGATAGGCTATCCCATTAAAGCAAGAATCATCGCTAATCGTCCTGGACATAGTAGCAACGTAGAATTTGCTAAAAAAATAAAACAGTACATCAAAAAAAATAAACATGTTAAAGATGTACCTGTTTATGATCCAAGCGCAACCCCTGTCTATACTTTAGAACAAATAGAAAAGACTTTACCGCATCGTCATCCATTTTTATTGGTGGATAAGATCATTGAATTAACAGATACTTCTATTGTAGGTGTTAAGAATGTGACATTCAATGAATGGTTTTTCCCTGGACATTTTCCAGGCAATCCAGTCATGCCAGGCGTATTGCAAATTGAGGCATTGGCGCAAACTGGTGGTATCCTTTGTATCAATGCCATGCCTAAAGGCGATTATGATACTTATTTTTTAAAAATCAACAATTGTAAATTTAAACAAATGGTGAAGCCAGGCGATACCATGTTGCTTAAATTAGAATTGATGGCTCCAATTCGTAGAGGTATTTGCGAAATGCGTGGCACAGTCTATGTAAATGGAAAAGTGGCTACAGAGTCGGAACTTGTTGCTCAAGTTGTAAAAAGAGCAAAATAAATTTATACCTATGACACATCCATTCACTTATATAGACCCCAATGCAAAAGTTGCATCCAATGTAAAAATTGATCCTTTCACTGTCATTCATAGTGATGTTACAATTGGAGAAGGTACATGGATTGGAAGCAATGTGACCATTATGAATGGCACTACAGTAGGGAAAAATTGTCGCATCTTCCCTGGTGCGGTGATAGGTGCTGATCCTCAGGATTTAAAATTCAATGGAGAAAAAACAACCGTTTCAATTGGCGACCATACCACTATCAGAGAATTCGTAACCATTAACAGAGGTACTTCTGATCGTTGGGTCACTAAAGTTGGAAATAATTGTTTAATTATGGCCTATAGTCATATTGCACATGACTGTATCATTGGTAACCATTGCATTTTAAGCAATAGCGTTCAAATTGCGGGTCACGTAACATTAGGTGACTATGCTTGGATTGCTGGCGTAAGTGCAGTGCATCAATTTGTGCATATTGGACAACATGCATATATCGCAGGAGGTAGTTTGGTAAGCAAAGATGTGCCTCCTTATATTAAAGCTGTTCGAAATCCATTAAGCTATGGAGGCGTGAATAGTGTTGGATTGAAAAGAAGAGGATTTGACTTAGAAAAGATCAATCATATTTTAGATATCTACCGCTATATTTTTAATAAGGGTATGAACACCACACAGGCGCTTGCTTTTATTGAGGAAGAATTACCTGCTACAGATGAGCGAGATGAAATTGTGACTTTTATTAGAGACAGTGGAAGAGGTATCATCAAGCGTTTTGTCAAAGGTGCATTAGAAGATGAATAATATGCAAATTCACTTTACAGCTGCATCAAAAAGATTCAATAAAGAATGGATTTTCTCCAATCTTGATTTCAGTTTTATCACCGGACAACATTATGCATTAATAGGCAATAATGGATCAGGTAAAAGCACACTACTACAAATTATTGCAGGTTATATTGGACTTACAAAAGGCCAGGTGCATTGGGTAGACAACAATGGTCAATACATCGATAGCTCAAATATATTCCAGCATATCAGCATTGCTGCACCTTATTTAGAACTGGTGGAAGAGTTCACTGCATTAGAACAAATCGATTTTCATCAACAATTCAAGCCCATTCAGACAAACTTAACGCCAATAGGCCTATTAGAAAAAATTGGACTCAGTAAAGCGGCAGATAAACAGATAAGAAATTTTAGTAGCGGGATGAAACAAAGATTAAAATTAGCTTTGGCTATTTTTGATCAAGCCCCCATCTTATTATTGGATGAACCATGTAGTAATCTAGATCAAGAAGGGATTCAAACTTACCATCAACTAATGCAAACACACGCCATGCATAAATTAATTATTGTAGCAAGCAATGATCCTCAAGAATACCAATTTTGTGGTCAACAACTCTCCCTATCGGATTTTAAAATATAAGTAAGTCTCTTAGCTTCTGCTTGCGATCAATAAATTCAAATCGGTGTATTTTAAATTGCATTTTTGACTAATGTAAAAATCAGTCAATGCACCTTTGTATAAATAGACCCCCTCTCGAAGGTGTAATTGATGCCAGATAATTTCTTCTAAGCCACCTTGATCTCCAATCTCTACCATTAAATGCATCAAGACATTACTGATTGCTTGGCTTGCAGTTCTTGCAAAACCACTTGGGATATTGGGTACACCATAATGAATCACATCATGTTTGATGACAATTGGATTTTCATGATTGGTCAATTCAGTAGTCTCAAAACATCCACCCCTATCCACTGCCACATCAATAATAATACTACCTGGTCGCATATTCATCACCATCTCCTCTGTCACTACAATGGGTGCTCTGCCAATTTCATTTGTCAATGAACCAATTGCTACTTCACAGGTTTTTAGTTGCTTTGCCAGTATTTTTGGCTCAATCACAGAAGTCCAAACACGCTGACCTAAATTATTTTGTAGTCTCTGTAGTCTAGAGACATTGTTGTCAAACACTTTGACGCTTGCACCCAATGCAAGTGCATTGCGTACTGCAAATTCTCCAGTAATATCTGCGCCAATGACCACTACTTTAGTTGGAGGAACACCACTGATACCACCTAACAAAACACCCTTACCTGAATTAAAATTACTTAGGTATTGACCGGCAATTAACATCACCGCACTGCCTACTATCTCATTCATGCTTCTTAAGATAGGATAGTTTTGATTTTCGTCTTTGATATTTTCGATTGCTAAAGCAGTAATTTTTTTTGCCATCAACGCCACTAATACTTCTTGATTGATTGCAGATAAATGCAAAGGAGAAATAATAGTTTGATGCATTTGCAAAAAAGGTAAATCAGATTCGACTGGCGGCGCCGTCTTAATTAAAATTGGACATTGGTAGACTGCTGCTTTTTCAGAAGTAATTTCTGCACCTGCTTCGGCATAATCTTTATCGGTATAACGGCTGCCTTTCCCTGCGCCAGATTCCACCATGACACGATGCCCATTGGCTACCAATACCCCAACCGCTTCTGGAATGAGACCAACCCTGTTTTCTTGAAATGCAGTCTCCTTAGGGATGCCTATCAACAATGGCTTTGCACTATGAGGAATATCCAATACCTCTTCCTGTGTTTCATAGGAAAATGAAGGATGAATTTGGGGCTTGGTTACACTCATAAGAAATATTTTCATGAAGATACAAAAATACCAGAGATCCAAGAATAGGAAAAGCCTAATTGATTAACCCCTTTTACTGATTGGTATAAATTCTACGTTGATCGGGGTCGATGAATTCAATGTTGAATACTACTGCATGCTCCGGCACTAGATTAGGTGCTTTTTCAGGCCATTCTACCAAAGACAAATCAGCTTCTTCCATCGCCGCCTCTACCCCAGCCTGCCTAGCTTCTGCGGCACTCTCTAAACGATACCAATCCATATGGTAAATGAGTTTGCCCTTTACTTCATACTCATTCATTATTGAAAATGTAGGACTTGACATGGCTTGCTGAATACCCATTGCTCTGCCTATTGCAGCAATTAGGGTTGTCTTTCCTGCGCCCATGGGTGCTTGAAAGACCCACACAGGATGCGTAGCATATTTTTGTACCAGTTGAGCGGCAATCTGATCTGTCTGTTCAAGGGTGTAGACTTGGTCCATATTGCAAATATAAAGCTTCAAATACAATCCTAAAATCGTTTCGTACCTTTATATCTTAAATGTATTAAAATGGAAAACATTCAATGGAAAGTAGATGGTATGAGTTGTACCAATTGTGCGTTATCCATTCATAAATATCTTAGTAGCAAGGGCATACATGAACCTAAAGTGAACTTCATGGAAGGCGAAGTGCAATTTGAATTGGCAGATTCCGCTCAAAAACCCGCTTTAATAAAAGGGATTCAAGGTTTGGGTTACAAAGTGAGGGGCCAAGCAACTGATGAAGTCCCTAAAAAATGGTTGGACAATAATAAAGAGCGTGCGATTTTCTCTTTAATCTTTACCCTTCCACTCATACTTCATATGATACCAGGCGTGCATATTCATTGGTTAATGAACCCATATGTACAATTGGCTTTAACATTGCCTGTTTTTATAGTAGGCATGAACTACTTTGGAAAAAGTGCCATCAATAGTTTATTACATGGCATCCCAAATATGAATGTATTGGTGTCCATTGGAGCAATTGCTTCTTTTGGATATAGTTTATATGGTACCATCATTGGACAAGGCGCACAGTTTGCTTATTATGAAACCACCGCCACAATTTTAACTTTTGTATTTTTTGGAAATTATTTAGAAGATGCCTCCATTGCTTCTACGCAACGTGCCTTAAAAGATTTAGTGAAAGCACAGAAAGTGATGGCCAATATGATTGTCTTTGATGAACATCACAAAGAAATTATATTTAATGTAGCTGCTGATACTTTGAAAGTGGGTGATATTTTATTAATCAATTCAGGTGAAACAGTACCCATGGATTGTAAAATATTATCTGGGGAAGCAGATGTCAACGAAGCCATTGTAACTGGAGAAAGTATTCCAGTGCACCGTATAATGAAGGATATCTTATTAGGAGGCAGTACCATCGAAAACGGTTCTATCAAAGCTTATGTTACCGCTGTTGGTGATCAAACAGTGTTGGCTAATATTTTAAAAATGGTCAAAGCAGCACAAGGAGAAAAACCACCCGTGCAAATTTTAGCCGATAAAATAAGTGCCATCTTTGTCCCCTTGGTGGTGGGGATTGCATTACTCACTTTAATTGGGAATTACTTTTTTACCAATATTGGATTCAGTGAAAGCATGTTAAGATCCATTGCAGTCTTAGTGATTTCATGTCCTTGTGCAATGGGATTGGCGACGCCAGCAGCCATCGCCGTTGGACTTGGCAGAGGTGCAAGAAATGGTGTCTTATTTAAAAATGCAAAAAGCTTAGAGACTTTTAAAAACATCAAGCAAGTTGTTTTTGATAAAACAGGAACTTTAACCACAGGACAATTTGAATTAAGCGGTTTTCATATTGTACAAAATGAGCAAGCACCAATTTCAGAAGATGCGTTTAAAATCCTAAGCTATTCTTTAGAAAAATATTCCAATCACCCAATCGCTAATTGTATTCAAGCAACCTGGAAAACAAAAGATGCCATTGCATGGGCGAAAATAGAAGAAGTAAAAGGGATGGGTATTCAAGCAACAGATAAAGATGGCAATACCTATTGGGCAGGCTCCTTTAAAACATTAGAAGACAAATCCATTGAAGATGGTCATAATATCTATATCCAAAAGAACAACCAATTCATTGGATGGATTGATGTAGCAGATCAAATTAGACCAGAAGCAAAAGAAGTGGTAGATCAATTACACCGTCAAGGTATTGCTACTATTTTATTGAGTGGAGACAGGGCTGCAAAATGTAAACAAGTTGGAGACGCATTAGGTATTCAGAAAATTATTGCAGAACAAAGTCCTTCAGAAAAATTAGCAACACTCGATGCATTGATTAAAATTGCACCTACTGCAATGGTAGGTGATGGCATCAACGATGCGCCTGCACTAGCAAAAGCCACCATTGGCATCTCCTTAAGCAATGCATCCCATATCGCCATTCAAAGTGCACAAGTGGTATTAATGAATAGTGGATTAAAGAACCTTCCAATGTCCTTGGTATTAGGAAGAAAAACATACGAAACCATTAAAGAAAATTTAGGTTGGGCATTCTCTTATAATATTATTGCCATCCCTGTTGCCGCATTTGGATTTTTAGGTACCTGGGGGCCAACCTATGGCGCCATGATCATGGCATTGAGTGATGTAGTCTTAGCGTTGAATTCACTGAGGTTATTTAAAAAGAAATTAGATTAAAAGATTGACTGATTGGAAGCCTTAGTTGACATATTAAAAAAGCATTGGAACTATGATAGTTTTAGACCACAGCAATTAGCTGTGATTGAATCTATCCTTTCTGGTAAAGACACACTTGCCTTATTGCCAACAGGCGCAGGTAAGTCTATCTGCTTTCAAGTCCCCACCATTTACCAAAGAGGCATCTGCATTGTGATTAGCCCTTTGATTGCGCTGATGCAAGATCAAGTGAAAGACTTAGTCTCCAAAAATTTAAAGGCAGTTTTATTAGGAAGCCAGCTGAGTGCATATGAAGAAGCTGTTGTATTTAAAGAGATTGAAGCAAAAAAATACCAATTCATTTATTGCTCTCCAGAGAAATTAGCACAAAAACATTTTCAAACTTTATTAAGCAGCTTACCCATTCAATTATTTGCCATTGATGAGGCGCATTGTATTTCACAATGGGGCTATGATTTTAGACCGAGCTATCGAAAGCTGGACTTTTTGAAAAAAACATTTCCCAAGATACCCATTTTAGCAATGACCGCCTCTGCGATTCCCTTGGTACAAAAAGACATGTTAAAGCAATTGGGTGTGGAAGACGCCAACCTCATTACGGATCAATTTTTAAGGCCTAATCTAAGCTATCAAGTCAAAAAAGAAACGGTTAAACTTTTTGTCCTAAAGAATTTACTAAAAGACATCACAGGATCTGTGATTATTTATTGCAATACAAGAAACAATGTGGCCCAACTTGCAAGTATGTTAAGCAGTTATGGATTTTCTGTTGCAGGTTACCATGCAGGAATGGAATTGTATGAACGAAAAAAAGTACAAGAGGACTGGATGCAAGAGCATCTTCAGGTAATTGTTTCTACAAGTGCATTTGGGATGGGTATTAACAAAACAAATGTACGTGCAGTCATCCACTTTGATATTCCCGGCAGCATCGAGCAATACTATCAAGAAGCAGGAAGAGCAGGAAGAGACGGATTGCCAGGAAAAGCAATTTTACTCTACCAACAAAATGATTTGGACTATTGGAATCAGTTGCAGGAAAAAAAGATTCCTACAATTCCGGTGATTAAAAAAGTGTTTCAAGACCTTGCCGATTTTGTGCAGTTACCCGTAGGCATGGGTGAACAACAACAGTTTTTGTTTGACTTTGAGGTTTTTTGTTTACAATTTAAATGGGATAAAATCATTGCAAGGAATGCATTACAGTGGATAGAACAAGAGGGGCATGTAAAATTTTCACCAAGTTCTTTCAAACCCACATTGGTTCAAGTCATTGAAAACAGAATTAGCATTCAATTATTCGAAAAACAATATCCTGAAACTGGCTTTGTTTTGCAAACCTTATTAAGGACCTATGGTGGTATCTTAGACAGCCCACAGTTTATCAATGAAGGTATACTTGCAAAATTATTACAACGTGATATTGAATTTGTACAGGCACAATTAAAACAATTGCTACAATATGGCATGATTTCATTGGAGCAAAAAGCCAACCAACCCATTGTACAATTTAAATGGAACAGGGCATCTGCCGAATTTATGACCCTTAATTTAGACGAATACCAAGCAAGAAAATTAGCTTTCGAAGACCGCATTCAAGCAATGAGAGATTATATAGGCAGTAGATTAGTCACATGTAGAAATGTATTTCTTGCAAAATATTTTGGTGAAAAATCGCCTCAAAACTGCGGAATATGCGACCTTTGTTCAACTAATAACCATTAGTTGTATTTTTAACAAAAGATTGGAATCCAATTTTATAGTTTAAAAAATAAAATCTGTTTCTTTACACAAAGCAAGTAATTATGGAAGACAAGAAGAAGTATAAAATCCTTTTATGTGAAGATGATAGTAACTTAGGTTTAGTTCTAAAAAACTTTTTAGAACTAAACGATTATGATGTTACACTTGAAAGAGATGGCAGATTAGGGCTTGGCGCTTTTCAACGTGAAAAATTTGACCTTTGTTTACTAGACGTCATGATGCCTAATGTGGATGGATTTACATTGGCCGAAGAAATCAGAGATATTGATCCAGATGTACCTTTGTTCTTTTTAAGTGCAAAAACTTTAAAAGAAGATATCCTTCAAGGCTACAGACTTGGTGCAGATGACTATATCACTAAGCCATTTGATAGTGATGTGCTCATGCATAAAATTAAAGCCATTATCAAACGCAACGAGGAAGACCATAAGGTTACAGACAATATTGAATTCGAATTAGGCGCTTACCATTTCAACCCAAAA
>JBILCS010000033.1:0-18421 GCA_044353005.1 Sediminibacterium sp.
TAAATTATACTCTATTATCTACAACGCGATTGATGAAATCAAGAGTGCGATGGAAGGTATGTTGGAACCAAAAATTCAAGAGAAAATTGTGGCCAACGTTGAAGTTAGAGAAGTCTACAAATTCGATAAAGCAACGGTTGCCGGATGTTATGTATTGGATGGCAAGTTGAGTAGAAACAGTAAGATTCGTATTATTCGTGATGGTATTGTTGAGTTCCCAAGAGGAGAAGGACAGGCCGCTGAATTAGGAAGCTTGAAACGTTTCAAAGACGATGTGAAAGACGTTGTTTCCAATATGGAATGTGGCTTGACCATCAAAAACTTTATTGACTTAAAACCAGGCGATATCGTAGAAGCATTTGAGGAAGAAGAAGTTAAACGTACTTTATAAAAAAATTAAGATTTGATAGTTGGGGTATTGCCCCAGCTATCGGAACTTAGCCCCTTAATTCATATTTGATGAAAATAGTTCGCATCTTATTTGCCTTAGGTTTAATCGCTATCACTAGTGCAGCAACCGCTCAAATCAAAAAAGTTTTAGCTGATAAAATTATTGCCACTGTCGGCGATAAGTATATTCTCCGTTCCGATGTAGACAATGCACTTGCAGATTATAAAAGACAAGCACAGGGTCAAGAAAATATTGAATTACCATCATCCTGTCAGGTGATCGAAGGGCAATTAATTCGTAAGGCATTGGTATTACAAGCTGAAAAAGATTCAATTTTAGTTACAGAAGAAGAAATTGAAGTGGCTATTGATGGACGTATTCGAAATTTCATACAACAATTTGGATCTAAGGAAGTCTTAGAGGAAGTAGCTGGACGTTCTATCTTTCAATTAAAAGACGATTTTAGACTTTTAATTAAAGAACAACGCTTGGCGGAGGAGATGCAAAATAAAATTGTTGACAAAGTTAAGATTACTCCAAATGAGGTAAAAGCCTTCTATGCAAAAATTCCAGTGGATAGTTTGCCCTTGTATGAAAGTGAAGTACAGATTTCAGAAATCATTATGCATCCTAAAGCAAATCGCGATATCGAAGAATATGTGATTCAGCAAATGTTAGAATACCGTAAGCAAGTAGAAGGTGGCGTGAATAAATTTGAACAATTGGTAAAATTGTATTCTGAAGATCCTAGTTCAAAAGAAAATCTAGGACAATTTAGCTTAAATAGAAATGTAAGAGAATTTGATCCTGCATTTATGGCTGCATCTTTCAGATTAAAAGAAGGTCAAATTTCTGCGCCAGTAAAATCCAAATTTGGCTACCATATTATCCAATTAATTTCTAGATCTGGGGATGAAGCTGTGGTAAAGCATATCTTAAGAATTCCGCCAATCACCAATGATGAAATCAACGAGACTAAACATTTGTTAGATAGCGTTAGAAAAGTGGTCTTAGCAAACAAGATAAGTTTTGGGGAAGCAGTGAATAAATATAGCGACGACGAATCAAGTAAGTTTAGTGGTGGAGCAGTGACTGGTCGCGATGGGTCTACATATATCAACTTTGATCAATTGGACAAAGAGATGGTAGTTTTGATTCAGAACATGAAGCCAGGAGATATCTCCGAACCACAATTGTATGTGGATGATAGAGGTAGAAAAACGGTTCGTATTGTATATTATAAAGAAAGGACGGAGCCACATAAAGAAAATTTAAAAGAAGATTATAACCGTGTTTCAGTTAGGGCACTAGAAGAGAAAAAAGGAAAAGTGTTAGAATCATGGTTTAAAGACAGAGTCCCTAATTACTATGTATTTATAGACAACGATTTCCAAGCTTGTAAAGAATTGACAGATTGGACAAAAGTGGCAAATGCAATTGTAAAGGAAAAAACATACTAGAAATTTCATCATGAGCGACGAAATCAAACACGAATGTGGCTTAGCATTCATTAGGTTAAGAAAACCATTGTCCTACTATTTACAAAATAGAGGGTCAGTTACCTACGGACTAAATAAGTTGTACCTCTTGATGGAAAAACAACACAATCGTGGACAAGATGGCGCAGGGATTGCAACTGTTAAACTAGATATAGAAGCAGGCAATCCTTTTTTATATAGATTAAGAAGTAGTGCACAACAACCCATTGCAGATATTTTTTATAAAGTGGGTCAAGAAATACAAGAATTAGAACAATTCCAGTCAGATATTACCCAACACCCAGGTTTAATGAAAGGACATTTACCTTTCATGGGGGAATTGTTACTAGGGCATTTAAGGTATGGCACACAAGGCAAAAACAATGTTGAATTTTGCCATCCATTTATTAAGAAAAATTTAGTACCAGGAAAAAACCTTGCGTTGGCTGGTAATTTCAATTTGATGAATACGGATGAATTATTCAAACTAATCCAACATGAACCTGGTCCTTTTGAAAAACAAAGTGATTTAGCAGCGATGATGGAAGTGATTCATCACTTTCTGGTCATAGAAGAAACAAAAAATCCTAATTGTCCAAATATTGCTGAAGTATTAAAGCATGCCGTACCCATGTTTGATGGCGGCTTTACCATTGGCGGACTAGTTGGTAATGGGTACAGTTTTATCATGCGTGATGCCCATGGTATTCGTCCAGCATATTATTACATAGATGATGAAGTGATTGTAGCTGCTAGCGAAAGAGCTGCAATCCGAACCACATTCAATGTAGGCGAGAACGAGGTGCATGAGTTGATGCCTGGTAATGCATTGATCGTAGACGATAAAGGAGGATATACCATTGAGCAAATCATTGAGCCAAAAGAAAGAAGAGCATGTTCTTTTGAGCGTATTTATTTTTCTAGAGGTGGGGATGAGAAAATTTATAGAGAGCGTATAGCCCTTGGACATTACTTAAGTAAAATAGTATTAGATAGGATTGAAAAAGATTTAAAGAATACCATCTTCTCTTATATTCCAAACACGGCAGAAGTGGCATTTTACGGTTTAATAAAAGGCATGGAAGAATACTTGAATGCCATTAAAGTAGAACGTATTTTAAGTTGGGGTAAGGATGTGGACGCAGAAAAATTAGGAGCAATGGTGAATCGAAAAATTCGCCAAGAAAAAATTGCGATCAAAGATGTTAAATTAAGAACCTTTATTACTGCAGATTCGAATCGAAACGAAATGGTGCAACACGTGTATGATATTACTTATGGCACGGTGCGTAAAAATGAAGATAGCTTGGTGGTTATAGATGATAGTATTGTTAGAGGTACAACTTTAAAAGAAAGTATCATTAGAATGTTATCAAGACTTTCTCCTAAAAAAATCATTGTTGTTTCTTCTGCACCTCAAATCAGGTATCCTGATTGTTATGGGATTGACATGAGTAAAATGGGAGATTTTATAGCATTTAAAGCGGTGATAGCTTTGTTGAAAGAAAGAGGTATGGAAAAGGTCATGGATGATGTCTATCAAAAGATCAAAGCGTTAGAAGCTAAGAACGAACTTCATACAGAAAATGTGGTACGTGAATTATACAAGCCTTTTACAACAGAAGAAATTTCAGATAAAATTGCGCAACTCATTACACCGGATAATATTCAAATCCCTGTAGAAGTGATCTATCAAACGATTGAAGGATTGCATGAATGTTGTCCAACCAATACGGGTGACTGGTATTTCACAGGCAACTACCCAACTCCTGGTGGAAACAAAGTTTGTAATAAGGCATATACCAATTATATCGAAGGTAATAATCAACGAGGTTACTAATAAAAAAAGGTGCTAACTGCACCTTTTTTTATTAGAAATATTTTTATCAGTAATAAAATTAGAGACGATAACAAATTGCGTTGATATTCATTCCGGCTCCAACAGATGCAAAAATAACAACGTCTCCTTTTTCTAATGCATGCTCCGCATACTTTCCTTTAAGTACTAAATCGTATAAAGTTGGAATTGTTGCTACAGAACTATTGCCTAATTCATGAATACTCATAGGCATGATATCAGCTGGGATCTCTTTGATATCATATAATTTATACAATGCTTTAATAAAACCCTCATCCATTTTTTCATTGGCTTGATGTAGGAAGAATTTCTTTATTTCTTGAATCTCTACGCCCGCTTTTTCTATACAAGCTTTCATAGCAATAGGCACATTCTTGATGGCATACTCATATACTTTTCGGCCCTTCATTTTAATATACCTTGTTGCATCATCTGCAGCTGGATGATTCGATTTCCCCATGTATAAATAACCAGCTTCATCGTTACAATGGCTTTGTACACTAAAGGATAAAATACCCTGATTAGGGTCTTCGCTATGTTCTACAATACAAGCGCCTGCGCCATCGCTAAAAATCATACTATCTCTGTCGTGTGGATCTATTACTCTGCTTAAAGTCTCGGCACCAATGACTAAACATCTTTTTGCCATCCCTGATTTAATAAAAGAATCTGCTTGAATCACACCCTGTATCCATCCTGGACAGCCAAATAAAATATCATAAGCTACACAGCTTGGGTTCACAATGCCTAAATGATGTTTTACTCTTGATGCGATGGCAGGAACGGCATCTGATTGTATGGTTCCATTTTGAACGTCTCCAAAATTATGTGCCACAATAATTTGATCAATCGTTTCAGGATCTATCCCTGCAGCCTCAATCGCTAATTTAGCTGCGGCAGCTGCTAGGTCAGATGTATTGACTTGAACATCGGCATACCTTCTTTCCATGATGCCAGTGATCCCTTTGAATTTCTCAACAATTTCTTGATTAGGGGTTTTGATCAATTCACTTTGTTCATCGTAAAAAGTATTCGAAACAAAATCTTGATTCGATTTAATATGGTGCGGTATAATGCTACCAGTGCCGGTTATAATGGTTGCCATAGAGGGGGTAATTTTTTGATAAGCAATATCCCAACCAGTCTAAGTTAAGCAATTTAGATATATTTATCGCCTTTGTTCCTCTTTACTTCGGCTACATATTCTTTGATAGATTGCTCTTTATCCCTACTACAAATCATTAACACATCCTTTGTGTCTATCACAATAAAGTCATCCAATCCCTGAACTAACACTAGTTTGTCCTTAGGGGAATTGATCATGCATTTTGTAGCATCAATTACAATGACATTATCAGAGGCAACTGCATTGCCAAAATAATCTTTCTCCATATTTTCATAAGCACTATTCCATGTACCTAGGTCACTCCATCCAAATGATGCTGGCATCACATATACGTTATTGGCCTTCTCCATGATTGCGATGTCAATTGAAATATTAGTGCACTGCGGATAAATTTTTTGAATCGCAGCATTTTCGGCTGGCGTGTTAAAATGCATTTTCTCTTGATCAAATAATTCATACATTTCTGGCTGGTACTTTTCGAAGGCAGCTAAGATGGAACTTATTTTCCAAGCAAAAATTCCCGCGTTCCATAAAAAGTCACCACTTTCTATAAATGATTTAGCAATTTCTAAATCTGGTTTTTCAGTAAAGGTTTTGACTTTATATAAATCTTTAGCGACCTCTAGTCCCTCGTATTGGATATAACCATATCCTGTGTTTGGATGGGTTGGCTTAATTCCTAAAGTTGTCAATGCCTTAATTTGGTCTACAAAATCTAATGCCTGCATTACAATTGCTTGAAAGCGGTCTTCCTCTAAAATTAAATGGTCACTTGGTGCAACAATACATTTTGCATCAGGATTCCTCTGCGCCAATTTAAAAGAGATATATGCAATACAGGGGGCTGTATTTTTTTTACTAGGCTCTGCTAAAATATTATCAATGGGCAACATCGGCAATTGTGTTTTCACAATGTCCACGTACTCTTCGGAAGTGACAATATAAATATTTTCTGCAGGAATAAATTTTGCATAACGTTCATAAGTCCATTGTACCAATGTCTTACCCGTATTCAATACATCTAAAAATTGTTTAGGGAGTGCAGTTCTACTCATCGGCCAAAATCGACTTCCAATTCCTCCAGCCATAATGGCTACATAGTGATTTTTGTTTTGCATAGATATAGATTATAAAATCCCTTCTTTCATTAAATCGTGTATATGAATCATTCCTTTGTATTGACCTTCATCAGCAACAATCAATTGGCTAATATCGTGGGCTTTCATTAGATCAAATGCTTCGATTGCCAATGTATCAGAGGAGATTGTAATAGGCTGCTTGTTTAAAATATCAGCAGCTTTAAGCTCCTGTATACTGTTATGTTGTTCTAGCATTCGGCGAATATCTCCATCTGTAATCATACCAACAATATTTCCGCTATCATCTAAGACAACAGTTGCGCCCATCCTGCTTTTTGAGATTGCTATAATGACTTCTTTAACACTTGTTAACGGATTGACATTTGGTTGTGTATTTTGTTTTGCAATGGCACCTGTGGTTAAGGTTAATTTTTTTCCAAGATTACCTCCAGGATGAAATTTTGCAAAATCATTGGATTTAAATCCTCTTAATTCCATGAGTGTAATGGCCATTAAATCTCCCATCACCATTTGTGCAGTGGTGGATGAAGTCGGTGCTAAATTATGAATACATGCTTCTTGATCTACTGTAGTGTTAATCACAAGTGGTGTTGCCTTGCTTAGATAACTATCCAAATTACCTACCATGGCAATCAATGGGTTGCCAAAATGGGCAATCAAGTCTACCAATAATTTAATCTCAGGACTCTCGCCACTTTTACTAATAATCATCACCACATCTTCTGGACCAATCATCCCTGAATCTCCATGAATCGCATCTGCTGCATGTAAGTAAATTGCAGGAGTGCCAGTAGAATTACAAGTGGCTACAATTTTTTGTGCAATAATGGCACTTTTACCAATGCCGCTCACGATAAAACGACCTTTGCATTGCATCACAGTTTGCACTGCGGCTACAAATTGATCGTCAATAAACTTCTCTAATCCCGCTACCGCTTTTGTTTCAATTAGTAAACCGTTTTTGGCAATGGATTTAATCTCAGATGACATAGGCATTTTATAGATGAAGCAAAGGTAATACTTCATTAACTTTGTACTCCATATTTAATCTTTCCTTTGTTAAAAGGTTTATTTTAAAAAATTAACCTTTTTAATGCACTTTTGGTTAACAAAATGCGTTAACTTAAGAGTACATTTAGACAATAAACGGTTGATTTCAAGCTTATTAAGATGCCTGCCACTAAAAAAACGATAAAAAAGACCTCAGTACCTCAAAATAAGGACTTAATAGCTGCATTAGAGCAATATTTTGGATTCTCCGAGTTCAAGGGTACCCAAGAACAAGCCATTGTTTCTTTATTAAGCGGTAGAGATACTTTTGTGATTATGCCAACAGGAGGCGGTAAGAGTTTGTGCTATCAATTGCCCGCAATGATGCTAGAAGGTTGTGCTATTGTCGTTTCTCCACTCATTGCTTTAATGAAAAATCAGGTGGATCTTGTTCGAGGATATAGCGAGCATGAAGAAGTGGCCCACTTTTTAAACTCCTCTTTAAACAAGGGACAAGTTAAAGTGGTTAAAGAAGACCTTTTAAGCGGCAAAACTAAATTATTATATGTCGCACCAGAGACTTTGACAAAACAAGAAAATTTGGATTTCTTTAGTGATCTGAATGTATCTTTTTTTGCAGTCGATGAAGCGCATTGTATTTCTGAATGGGGTCATGATTTTAGACCAGAATATCGTCGATTAAAAGAGATGATGGAAGAGATCAAACCATCGGCACCCATTATTGCATTGACTGCAACAGCAACACCAAAAGTGCAAAGCGATATTGTAAAAAATCTCGCACTCAAAAATCCTGAAATTTTAATTTCTTCATTTAATAGGGATAATCTTTATTATGAAGTGCAGCCGAAAATCAAAAAAGATCAGACCGTTAAAAGTATTGTTAAATATATCACTAAGCATAAAAAGAAAAGTGGTATCATTTATACCCTGAATCGAAAAACGACAGAAGAACTGGCCGACCTTTTAAAGGCCAACAATATTAAAGCTGTTGCTTACCATGCTGGACTAGATCAAAAATTACGAGCCGACAGACAGGATCAATTTTTAAACGAGGATGTGCAGGTGATTGTTGCTACTATTGCGTTTGGCATGGGTATTGACAAGCCAGATATTCGTTTTGTGATTCATTACAATATTCCTAAATCCATTGAGAATTATTACCAAGAGACGGGAAGAGCTGGTAGAGATGGTTTGGAAGGGAATTGTATTTTATATTATTCACAAAAAGATGTCTCTAAATTAGAACATTTTTTAAGAGACAAGCCATTGAGTGAAAGAGAAGTAGGTGCGCAATTGATCAATGAAACTGTAGCATTCGCTGAGAGCGGTGCTTGTAGAAGAAGAAGTTTATTACATTATTTTGGAGAAACATGGCCCGATCAAAATTGTGGTAAATGTGATAACTGTTTACAGCCAAAAGAAAAATTCCAAGCAAAAACAGAATTAGTACAATTATTACAAACAATCCAGGCATTGAATGAAAGATTTGTTGCAGATTATGTAGTGCAAATTATTACAGGACATTATACGCCACAGATTGGATTGTATCGCCATGAAAAACTACCTGTTTTTGGAATTGGTAAAACGCATGATGAATTGTTTTGGAATAGCTTGATCCGTCAGGCAATGCTGGAGGAACTGATTGCAAAAGACATTGAAGAATATGGCTTACTAAAACTTACGCCTAAAGGTCAAAAATTCCTTAAAAAGCCAAGTGCATTTTTGGTGGTATTACAAAATGTTTTTGCAGCCGAGTTGGGCGATGACGAAGAAAGCGAAGTAGCCGAAGATGCGGTTACCACAGACGATCGCTTATTTGAATTACTAAAAGACCTACGCCAAGTCGTTGCTAAAAAAATTGGCTTGCCTCCATTCGTTATTTTCCTAGAGACTTCATTGCAAGACATGGCTACATTGTATCCTACCTCATTTACTGAACTTGAGCGTTGTCAGGGTGTGAGCAAAGGCAAGTCCATCAAATATGGCGAAGCATTTATTAAGCTGATAGAAGCATATGTAACAGAGCACAATATTGAAAAGCCAGATGACTTTGTAATGAAGTCTGTAGCTAATAAATCAAGCAATAAAATCTACATCATTCAAAATGTAGACAAGAAAATCCCTTTAGAAACTATTGCAAAAAATAAAGATCTAAAATTAGATAGTTTATTAGAGGAAATGGAAACCATTGCAGCAAGTGGCACAAAGCTGAATTTAGATTATGCCATTGATGAATGGCTAGATGAATATGATCAAGAAGAAATTTTGGAATATTTCAAAAGCTGTGAAACATCTTCTTTACAAATTGCTCAACAAGAATTAAGTGAACATGACTACACTTGGGAGCAACTTAAAATAATGCGCATTAAATTTTTAAGCGTTGTGGGCAATTAAAGCAGTTACTTATTATTGACTTTAATTTGTAGCATGATTTGAGAATTGCAAAGCCCTGTCTGTAGCATTTTTTCGTACACTCATATAATACAAATTATAATCTGCAATATGGTAATTAGGGGTAGTGTACAATATACTGCCAAAAAACTTTGGCTTGGGTGTCCATAAAATTCCTTTGTAATTAATAGCTCCAGCGACACTTGGAATGACTTTTTTAAAATTATACAAAACGGATCCTTCATTTGATTTCCTATCAACAGCTGTTTGATTGCTGCTCCATGTTAAAGGATTGGTCACCATAGAGGTAAATTTTTCAATGGCAACAAATGGTGGGGTGTATCCTTCTTTATAAGTTCTCCAAGCGCAAATACATCCTGTTTCGGTTGGTGTAGCGCAAGCTTTCAAATTAGTAAATTCAGCTGGGTCAATTGCCATACCTACGATATAGGCAGACACCAATTGCTTGGACAATGCTTTTCCATCAAAATATTCTTTTAGTAATCTCTTTGCATGTGTACTTCCTTGACTATGTGCCGCAATGATGATTGGTTTCCCTTGGTTGTAATTGGCCATATAAAAATCAAATGCTTTTTTCACATCCTGATAAGCAAGTTCAAATGCAGCCAATGCATTGATGGTATCTATTTTATTAATTGGGTAATAACTTTTGATATGCGCTTGTCGATACCTTGGTGCAAAGATGGGACCTACTTCATTAAAAATACTGGCTTGATTTAAAATCGTAGAATAGTCTGTACTAATATTTAAAGCAATATCTTTTAAAGAGGCAGACCAGCCATTAGGCATTGCGGGATCTAAATAAGTTGTAGGGTGCACAAAAAATATATCAGATAATTGTTTAGGCTTATAATTTTTTGCAATACTTGCTGGTACACTGTCAGAAGGGTCCAATTTAAGAGGATGCGCAGCCCAGTTCTTTAATTGACTGTAATCAGGTTGCTCTTCCCAATCGATTTTAGCATAAACAGGCTGATAGGTGCTATAGTTGCTCTTGCCACAACCAAGGGCAATCAACAAGACAAATACAAAAAATAAATTCTTCATGATGCAAAGATACGATTTAACCTATTTAAGTCTTTATATACCACAGTAAAAATTTATTAAATGCTTTGGATGCAAATAAATTATTTTATTTTTACTTAAACTATATTGTTTGTATTTACTAAGACATATACCATTTTTAAAAGCTGTTTTCCAGCATAGCTTAACCGCTTTTGGTGGTCCTCAAGTAAATATTGGCCTACTCCAACATCGGTTTGTAGAAAAACGAAAGGATATTACTTCGGAAGAGTTGATGGAATACAATGCTTTTTGCCAGTTGCTACCTGGGGCCTCCTCCACACAAACCATTGTCTTAATCGCATTTAAAAGAGGCGGCTTTCCTTTGGCCTTCATCACGATGCTCATTTGGATTTTACCAGCAACTAGTTTTATGGCTAGTTTAGCCATTGCCTATACCCATTTTGATTTACAACCTGTTTTAAAAACCTTGCATTTGTTACAGCCAATGGTGATTGGGTTTATCGCTAGCGCCACTTATCTATTATATAAAAAAGCCATCCGAAATACCATTACACTTTTAATTTTTTTACTGGTTGCCATACTTACTTATATTGGCTTTAAAACGCCTTGGACGATACCCGTTGTAATTGTGTTAGCTGGCATTGTCACTAATTTTAGCAATAAAAGAATCCCAGATCAAGACGCTGCGCCTAAAAAAATTAAATGGATCCATTTGCATTTATTCATTTTATTTTTTCTTACTGCGGGTTTTTTATCTGAACAAGCGACACGTCAAAATTGGGAGCATCGTAAAGTATATAATCTATTTGAAAACAATTACAGATTTGGAAGCTTTGTCTTTGGTGGTGGTGATGTGTTGATACCAATGATGTATGAACAATATGTGACGCGTCCAAACACAGATCGCGTGAAAGAAAGTAAAAGAGATGTACTTAAAATTAATAGTGCAGCTTTTTTAACAGGCTCTGGAATTGTGAGGGCGATTCCTGGCCCTATTTTTTCTATAGCAAGCTTTACAGGCGCATTGGCTTTAGAAGAAAAAGGAATAGGAGGACAAATAATAGGTGCTGTGGTGGCGAGTATTGGCGTTTTTCTCCCCAGCTTTTTAATTGTTTTATTTTTCTTTCCTATCTGGCAAAAATTAAAAACCTATGCGCTTTTTTTTAGGTCACTCGAAGGTATTTACGCCGCTGTGGTAGGCATTATGCTTGGGTCAACCATGTATTTGCTAAATGACGTCTTATTTGATTTAGGCAGCTTGAGTGGAATCAATATTGGAGTCTACTTATTGGTTTTTTGTACCACTGCGATTGTATTGGTTCGTTATAAAATTGCACCACAATGGGTGGTTTTGGGCACGATTTTATTAGGTGCTTTATTAACACTTTGGCCATCTATATTTTAACATCAACAAAGGCTTGAATTGTTTATTTTTACACCCATTCATGAAACAAAGCGTCCTCTTATTTTTTTTATTGACTTCTGTTATCTTTTCCTCGGTCAAGGCTCAGATGCGAACCATAAGTGGTGTGGTCTATGATATTTCTGGAAGAAGTCCAATTGAAGCCGTTATGGTGTCTAGCAAATTTGGCAGAACACAAACGGATTCATTGGGTCGTTATTTAATCACTATTCAGGCCAAAGACTCTCTAACATTTTCTTTATTTGGGAAAAACACTCAAAAATTTGGACTAGATGAAATTGAAGATCTGAGTAATTTTAATATCATGATTCATGTAAATGGGGTAGATCTTCCAGAAGTGACAGTGCGCAATAGTTATTACAGGTATGATTCAATTCAGAACCGGATGGATTATGCCAAATACTTTAATTACGATCCACCAGGCTTAAAGTTAAGTAACCAACAAAATATTTTTGGAAATGGCGGGGTAAGCATTGGATTTGACCTAAATGAAATAATTAATATGTTTAGGTTCAAGCGCAGTCGAAACCTTCAATTTTTACAAAATAGGCTAATTCGTCAGGAACAAGACAAGTATATCAATTACCGCTTTACCAAGCGCTTTGTCCAAAAGCTAACAAAATTAGATGGTCCAAGGCTGGAAGTGTTTATGGAGTACTGCAAACCATCCTATCCAACCCTAGCATTATTGAACGACTTGGAGTTAGGCTATTTTATTCAACAGAAACTCATCCAATTTAAACAAGGCCGATAATTCAACCATTCATCTATTTTCTTTCCTAAAACATGTCATTTTAGCTATCTTTAAACACTAAAATTAGACCAATTTGAGAAAGTTAAATTATGTTGCCTTCGTCCTAATGTTAGGATTGTTTGCATGTAAAGAGAAAACAAAGCCAACAGATAAATTCAATGCAAATGCGCCAGTATCTGTAGATATTGCAATTGCTGCTGCACAAGTAGTAGATAAAGTGATTGAAGTCAATGGATCGGTGGTAGCAAGTGAATTTGTAGACATTCGTCCAGAATCCAATGGCCGTATTGTTTTTTTACAAATCCCTGAAGGTAAAATGGTTGCTGCAGGTACCGTGCTAGCTAAGTTAAATGATGCTGATTTGCAAGCTCAATTACAAAAAATAAAAGTGCAATTGCAATTAGCAACTATCAATGAACAAAGAAATTACAAATTATTACAAGCAAAAGGGATCAATCAAAGTGATTATGATATTAGCTTACAGCAAGTAAACATCTTGAAGGCGGATATCGCTTATACCCAGTCTTTAATTGATAAAACAGTAATTAAAGCGCCTTTTGCTGGTCAGATGGGATTGAAGCAAGTAAGTCTAGGAGCATACATCAGCACAGCAATGACGATTGTTAGCTTACAAAAAGTAGATCAACTGAACGTAGATTTTACTTTACCAGAAATCTATCAAAATTATATTAAGGTAGGCAAGAAAGTGACTGTAGAAAGTATCGCTAATCCTGGCGTTAAAATGAATGCAATAATTGCTGCTATTGAGCCACAGATTATAGCTACTTCAAGAAATATTAAAGTGCGTGCTAATTTACAAGGCAAGTTGTTCCCAGGCGCTTATACAAAAGTTTTCCTTGGAGAGAATCAACAAAAGCCAAGTATTTTGGTCCCCTCTAATATTATTATTCCTGATTCTAAAGTAAAACAACTTGTTGTTGTTAGAGATGGTAAAGCAAAATTTATCAGTGTTGAGACAGGATATCGAACTGCTTCTGCTGTTGAAATTACATCGGGTATTCAAGTAGGCGATAGCTTAATTGTAGCTGGTATGCTTTTTGTAAGGGACGGAAGTGATTTAAAAATCGGAAAGACATTACCACTTGCTGAGATCATCAAGTAGGCTCACAATTAATACATTATTTAGATGAATATATCGGAACTCTCGTTAAAACGCCCAGTCTTAGCCACAGTGATGAACATTGCGATTATCATTTTTGGTTTAGTAGGTTATTCTTTCTTGGCTTTAAGAGAATATCCTGCCATTGATCCACCTATTATTTCAGTACAAACATCTTATTCAGGCGCGAATTCCGAAGTGATTCAAAGTCAAATTACAGAACCCTTAGAGAAAGCGATTAATGGGATCCCTGGTATCAGAACCATTAATTCTTCCAGTTCAGTAGGAAATTCAAATATTTCCATCGAGTTCAACTTAGGCGTGAATTTAGAGACTGCAGCGAATGATGTAAGAGATAAAGTATCACAAGCCACAAGAAGCTTACCCGAAGATATCAATAACCCACCTGTGGTGTCAAAAGCAGATGCAAGCGGAGATTTTATTATACTACTTACTTTAAGAAGTAAAACCAAAGGATTATTAGAATTAACTGAATATGCTGAAAATGTTTTACAGCAACGTTTTCAAACGATTGATGAAGTAACAAGTGTTGGAGTTCGAGGTAAGCGTATGTCAATGCGCATTTATCCAAATACAGATTTACTAAATGCATTTGGTATTGCATTTAACGATATTCAAACGGGATTGAATAAAGAAAATGTAGAATTGCCTGCAGGTCGTATTTATGGCAATAAATCAGAGTTCATTATTCGTACATTAGGGAGATTGTCCACCGAGGCTGATTTTAGAAATATTATTTTAAAACAAGACCTCAATGGTATTGTGAGGTTGGGTGATGTAGCTAGGGTTGAACTGGGTCCAGACCAAGAAGACCAAGGCTCTTTTTTTAATGGGGTACCTGTTGTTTCGTTATACATCTCTCCACAGCCGGGGGCCAATCAAATTAATATTGCAGATGAATTTTATAAAAGATTAGAAGAAGTTAAAGCACAGAATAAATCAGATATAGAATTTGCAGTTCCTGTCGATAATACCAAGAATGTACGTCGTGCTTTGTCGGAAGTGAAAGAAACCATTTTAATTTCATTTACGCTGGTGGTATTGGTCATCTTCTTTTTCTTTAGAAATTGGCTCATTGCAATTAGACCTTTGATTGATATTCCAATTTCTCTGATTGCGACTTTCTTTATCATGTACTTAGCTGGTTTCTCTATTAATGTATTGACTTTATTAGCCGTGGTTTTAGCAACTGGTCTTGTAGTAGATGATGGTATTGTCGTCACCGAAAATATTTTCAGAAAATTAGAAGAAGGGCTTCCTATCAAAGAGGCTGCCAGAGAAGGCAGTAAGGAAATTTTCTTTGCAGTCGTATCTACTTCTATTACTTTGGCAGTCGTATTCTTGCCTGTTATTTTCTTACAGGGTTTTGTAGGTTCCTTATTCAAAGAATTTGGTGTGGTGGTGGCAGGTGCTGTGTTGGTTTCAGCATTTGTGTCTTTAACTATTACGCCAATATTGAATGTGTACCTGAACAGAAATGGCGGACAACATGGTAAATTTTATGAGCGAACAGAGCCCTTTTTCAAAGGAATGGAATTAGGGTATAAAAATGGACTTGCAAAATTTTTACAAATTAGATGGATGGCATGGGTGATTGTGGGCGTTTGCTTTGTAATCATAATTTTAATAGGAAGCAATATTCAAAGCGAGTTGGCGCCTATAGAGGATAAAAGTGCTGTTCGTATATCCATGTCAGGTGCTGAAGGAAGTAGTTATGAAGACTTAAGAACGGATATATTGAAAGCCGTTCGCATCATGCAAGACTCCATACCAGAGCATGCATTTACTTGGGTTAGTGTCCCTTCATGGGGTGGAGGAAGTACTGGTGCATCTGGTAGATTAGGCATGGTGGATATCACTGAAAGAACAAGAACGCAGTCTGAAATCGTAGCTGATTTAAATAAGAAATTTAAACGCTTTAAAAATGTTCGACTTTTCTCAATAGAAGAGCAAACCATTTCAGTTGGTATGATGTCTCGTGGTTCTTTACCTGTTCAGTATATCATTCAAAACTTAGATTTCCAAAAAATAAGAAAAGTCATCCCTGAGTTTTTAGAAGCAGCTAGAAAAGACAAGACCTTCCAAAATGTGGATGTGAATCTAAAATTCAATAAACCAGAATTAGATTTGACGATCGATCGTATGCGTGCCAAGGATCTTGGTTTATCTACAGCAGATATATCACAAGCATTACAGTCTGCATTTAGTGGGGCACGTGCTGCCTATTTCATTTTGAATGATCGTCAATACGAAGTGATTACACAGGTATCTAAATCGGATCGTAACACGCCTACAGATATCAATAAAATTTATATCAGAAATAGTCGTGGTGAAAATATTCCTATCTCAAGTGTTTTGTCAATAGAAGAGAATAGCAATCCTCCAAATCTTTACCACTACAATCGTTTTAATTCTGCTACCATTTCTGCTTCTTTAGCAGAGGGGAAAACAATTGGTGATGGAGTGAATGCGATGGATCGTATTGCAAAAGAGCAATTAGATGAAAGTTTCCAAACTGCGTTAAGCGGACCTTCTAGAGACTTCAAAGAAAGTGCTTCAAACACTTCCTATGCTTTATTACTCGCATTGATTTTAATTTATTTAGTCCTTGCGGCTCAGTTTGAAAGTTTCACGGATCCTTTCATCATCATGATTACTGTGCCATTAGCTATAGCTGGTGCATTGATTTCCCTATGGGTGCTGGGTCAAACATTAAATATATTCTCGCAAATTGGTATTATTATGTTGATAGGTTTGGTGACTAAGAATGGTATCTTGATTGTGGAATTCGCTAATAAGAAAAGAGAAGCTGGTTTATCCATTAAGGATGCTGTTTTAGAAGCTGCAGCGCAACGTCTAAGACCCATTTTAATGACGAGCTTAGCTACAGCATTGGGCGCATTGCCAATTGCCATTAGCTTGGGTGCAGCAGCAACAAGCAGAAAACCTTTAGGTACAGTTATAGTAGGAGGTCTAATGTTCTCTTTAATCTTAACTTTATTTGTGATCCCTGCAGTGTATACTTATTTGTCTAGTAAGCATAAGCGACACGTAAATTAGTTCATTTATTTTCAGTTCAGATATAAAGAATAGCCAACAAAATGTTGGCTATTCTTTTAGGATCATCTCTTTCATAAATTTTGCAGTCGCTTTTTCAACGCTTACAATATCTTTTGAAACAATGGGTGAAGCAAGCACATGATTCCCTGTATTTGGCATGGCCATTTCCATTTTTAAATTAGAAGGTGTAGCAATCTGTTGCATCATTTTTTGAATCGCTTTTACTTTAACTACATTGTCCTGATGCGCTTCATCCTTATAATAATACAATGCTAAAGTAGGCTGATGAATCTTTTTAAAAGTAGCTTCTGTCATAGTTGCTTCTAATAAGTTTTGTAATGCAACAACTCCTTCTATTCTATAATGGCTATTCCAATAGGTTGGATAAGCGGAGTCTTTGTATTTTATATCCACATAATTGCTTTTTAAAACAGCTCTACCAATTTGTAAACCCCAGGGGTTATTTAGTAATGGTGCAGATGGGTCAAAAATTTCAATATTTGGCGAATACAAAATCAAGCCTGCAATTTCAGGATAAACAGAGGCTAACTGCAATGCCAAAGTACCACCGGTAGAAGTACCCATTAAAATGACTTTCTTTCCAAGTTGTTTTCCAATCGCGTAGGCTAATTTTGCAGACTCCCAATAATTTTCTGCAGTTAGATTCATCAGGTCCTCGGTAGTATCAATACCATGTTCTGCTAATCTTGCTAAATATAAATTACAATGAAATTGTTTTGCAATATTTTGGTGTACTGGATCACCTTCCATTTGGCTTGCACTAAAACCATGTAAGTATACAATGGCATATTCTGTTTGTGTTTTACTACTGTCTGCCCAAATAATTTTTGCTTCATTATTGGGCTTAATCTTATGTGGCGCTTCCATTGCAGTAATTTGAGAATCAAGGGCATTGATACTTGCAACAGTCGGTAAAACGTCATTCAATTCAGGCTTTGGAGGCTTAGGACCTAAAAAATAAATAACAAATAAAGCTAAAATGGAGAGAATGACTATTTTTAGGATACGCATTTGGGTATTTTATTTTAAAGCTAGTTATTTTGAAGGCCTTAAAAAAATATTTTGCTTATCTAAATCCACTAAATTGCAGCTATGAATAAAGAAAGGTTTTTATCATTGGATGTTTTTCGCGGTATGACAATATGCTTGATGATTATTGTGAACACACCAGGTGATGCATTGCACACTTTTGCGCCTTTCAGACATGCTAGTTGGCATGGATTTACACCTGCCGATTTGGTATTCCCATCCTTTTTATTTGCTGTGGGTAATTCACTCAGTTTTGTTTTGCCTAATCTAGAAAAATCAGGCAGAAGCAAAGTACTTTTTACCATCTTTAAACGTAGTTTTATTTTATTTGCCCTAGGTTTCTTAATGTATTGGTTTCCATTTACTGGGGCTTTACAAGACGCCAGAATTTTTGGTGTATTGCAACGTATTGCACTCGCATACTTATTTGCAGCATTGATTGCCCATTTTATGCATGAAAGAGTAGTCAAGGTTTTAACTGCTGTACTTTTATTGACCTATTGGTATTTAGCAGTTCGTTATGGACAATCAGGAGACCCGTTTAGCTTAACAGGGAATGCTGTTTTAAGATTGGATCTATACTTGCTTGGA
>JBILCS010000095.1:0-5542 GCA_044353005.1 Sediminibacterium sp.
TTTCAGCATCGTGAGATTGATGCGCATTTTAGCATTCTTTTAACCGAATACGATAACCTTTACTGTGATGATTTCTTTATTCCTACAGGAGATTTAAGGGATGAACGAAAATCAGCCAAACGAGCCAATATCATTGTTGTGACCAAATGTCCTTTGGATATGACTGAGGATGATAAAGCAGCCGTATTGGAAAAGTTGTATCCAGCGCAACATCAATCTGTATTTTTCACAGCAATTGCTTATGAGACGCCTTATCATATTTACAACCCATCTGACCAATGGGTATTGACCATGCGAGATGAGGTCTTATTGGTTTGTGGCATTGCCAACCCCATTCCTTTAAAAAATTATATACACGAAAACACCTACACTTATTATCAATTAAGTTACAGCGATCATCATATTTTCTCTATTGAAGATTTAAATGAGATGCGCAATAAATTTGAACAGATTAACGCAAAGAGTAAGCTTATCCTTACCACAGAAAAAGATGCCGTTAGATTGGTGAAGTATTCCAATGAATTAAATGATATTCCATTGTATGTACTTCCAATCAAACCCTTTTTTCTATTTAATCAAGCAACTGAATTTAATCAATTGGTCATTGATTTTGTAGCACAATATCATCAACAAACAAATGAACAGTAAAAAAGACAAGAAGAAGTCAAAAACAACTACAAAACAAACCCATTTAACGACAACGTATAAAGGGGTATTAGACATCGCTAAATCTGGTATGGGTTTTATTATCGTACAAGGTTTAGAGCAAGACATATTAGTTTTCCCAACCGATTTTAATACCGCACTTAAAGGAGACGAAGTCCGTGTTAAAATCACCAAAATAAGACAAGGCTCTGGAAAAAAAGAAGGTAAGGTAATGGAGATTGTAAAAAGAAAACAAGTTTCTTTTTCAGGCACGATGCAGATTATGCAACACCATGCTTTCTTTTTACCCAATACCATCCATCCAATGCCAGATATTTATATCCCAATGGATAAATTAAAAGGGGCAAAGACGGGGGATAAAGTGATTGTACAATTGACCAAATGGGAAAATTCAAATAAAAAACCAGAAGGAGAAGTACTAGAAATATTTACACCAGAGAAAGAGAATGATATGGCCATGAAATCGATTGTGGCTGAATCTGGATTCCCGTTGGTATTTGATGGTGAAGTATTGGCATTTGCTAAAACTTTATCTGATAAAATTTCACCCGATGAAATTGCAAAAAGAAAAGACTACCGAAAAGTATTGACCTTCACGATTGATCCTGTGGATGCAAAGGATTTTGATGATGCCATTTCTTTCCAACATTTAGAAAATGGGCATATTGAAATTGGCGTGCACATTGCCGATGTAAGTCATTTTGTGCAACCAGGTACGGCAGTGGATAAAGCGGCTTATGAAAGGGCTACATCCGTTTATTTACCTGATCGTGTATATCCAATGCTTCCAGAAAGAATCTCTAATGAATTGTGTTCATTAAGACCTAAGGAAGAAAAATTAACGTTCTCAGCCACGTTTGAAGTGGATGCTGCTGGAAAGATTGTACATACTTGGTATGGTAAAACAGTGATTTATTCTGATCGTCGATTTACTTATGAGGATGTGCAAACAATCATAGAAACAAAAGAAGGAGACCATAAGGAAGAAATTTTATGGTTGCATGACTATACTCAAAATTTGAGAAAAAAACGTTTTGAAAATGGAGCCATTAATTTCTCATCACAAGAAGTTCGTTTCACTTTAGACGCCACCGGAAAACCAATAGGCATCACTGTAAAAGAAAGTAAAGCATCGCATCAATTGATCGAAGAATTGATGTTAAAAGCCAATCAATTGATTGCAGAAAAAATGGGTAATGTTAAAGTAAAAAAAGAAACCTTGCCTTTCCCATATCGTGTGCATGATCAACCGAATGAAGATAAATTAAACCCTTTTGTGGTATTTGCTAAAAAGCATGGATATCCTTTTAATATTGATTCTCCCGAACATATTGCGCATAGTTTTAACAATTTAATGTTGGCTTCAAAAGGCAAACCAGAGCAACATGTTTTAGAGCAATTGGGTATTCGCACGATGGCCAAAGCGGTGTATACTACCAACAATATTGGCCACTACGGATTAGGCTTTGAACACTATTGTCATTTCACTTCTCCGATACGCAGGTATCCTGATGTACTTGTGCATAGAATCGTACAGAGTGTGTTAATGGGCAATGCCATGAATGACGAAGGATTAGAGGAAAAATGTGCACATTGTAGCATGCGTGAAAGAGCAGCAATGGAAGCAGAGCGAGCTGCCAACAAATACAAACAAGTTGAATTCATGCGTGATTATTTGGGACATAGTTTCGAAGGGATTATTAGCGGTGTAGCAAGTTTCGGCTTCTTTGTGGAAACAGTGGAGCACAAATGCGAAGGCTTAGTGTCCATTGCAAGTTTGTCTAAATTTGATGACTTTAGATTGATTGAAGCAGACTATGCTTTAGTAGGTTCTAGGTCGGGTCGTAAATTCAATATGGGGGATAAAGTGGTGGTCAAAGTAGCCGCAGCCAATTTGGATAAACGCCAATTAGATTTTGAATGGGAAGTCAATGGAATGCTAAATAAAAAAGATTGATTAGCAATTAATAAGCTGTCAGGGTTTCTTCAAAAATAATGCCTTCCTCTGCTAAGCATTTTAAGATGGGTTGGTAGATTCTTGCATCAATTGGAATATGCAATCCTGTCATTTGAATCTCTCCTTTTAAATAGGCGCATACACCCATTGCCAATGGTAAACCCACTGTAGTAGCCATGGCAGTATTGATGGCGTCATCCCCAGTGAATACCATGCTGCTATCCAATTTAAATTGTCGATCACCTATGCTGTATTCAATTTCGTGCAACATCACCACCAAATCTTTGTCTGTATCTGCAAGCTTCCATTTATCTTCTAACAACCATTGTAAGATACTTGCATTGGAATTAAATTGAGCTGGAATTGAAGTAGACTCGTACAATCCAATGAATTCAAGTTGTTCCTTGATCTGAGGATCTTGATTAAATTTTGTTAAGACTTGCTCTAATTTATTTTTTTGAATATGACTATTAAACCAATCTTTAACAGTGGTATTTGGTGCTAATTCAATGGTTGTCTCATCTGTTAAATTCAATTTTACTATGGCATTCCAGCCAGTACAAAATGCTGGATAGCGTAGGGTAGTTCGCACAAAATTGTGTACACCATGTAAATGATAGGTGTCGATATAAGACAAGGAATTTCTATTAGGATAAAAAGCCAAATTGCCAATACCAGGTAATGGCACTAGTTGGGTTTGATCAAATATTTCAGAATAATTTTTAGTTACTGTAGCACCATTTTCTAAATAAATGGCGCCTGCTTTTCCTGCTAAAATGATGTTTCTAGGATTCCAACTAATTTTATAATGCCAAGGATTGTCATCACTTTCTGGTGCAATCAATCCGCCACAATGCGATTTAAAGCTGGTAATTTTGCCTCCTTTTTCATGAATCTCATCTATGATAGCCATGGCACTCATATGGTCAATTCCGGGATCTAAACCCATTTCACAGAGGAATAATAGTTGTTTAGCTTCAATTTCCGGTGCAATGGAACGCATATTATCATCCACATAAGAGGCTGTGAACAATGGTTTTTCAAAATGCAAACAATCTTTAGCCACTAAAAAGTGCAGGTGTGCTGGCAACATAGACACCACGATATCCGCTTTTTGAACCAAATTTTGACGATTTAATTCATTTTTGATGTCAATACCAAGGGCAGTTCCATTGGGGGCATTATTCCACTTATTTTTAGCGGTTGCTTCATCTCCGTCTGCTAGTACAATATACCAGTCATTTTCAACCGCTTTTTGTTGTAAATATTGGATTAAAACTGTGGCAGATTTGCCAGCTCCAATAATGAGAATTTTTTGGCCCATTGTTGAATGTATAAGTGGTTAAAAATGTATGGGTTAAAGTTAGTATTTATTACTAAAAACTGTGGATAAAATTGTGTAAATTAATACTGATTTTAAGCATAAAAAAGGGGTCAAAAAGGTATCTTCGTAAACGTAGGTATCCTAGGTCTTTTTGGGCACAGGAAATTGACTATAAGAAACAAAAAATATGGAAGAAAATTTAGGTGAAAATTTAGGTCTAGAACAGACCCAAGACAATGATCGTGTGATAAGAGTCAACATTGAAGAGCAGATGAAAACCTCTTACATTGACTACTCCATGTCTGTGATTGTAGGTCGAGCTTTACCCGATGTTCGTGATGGTTTTAAACCAGTTCACCGTCGTGTTTTGTTTGCGATGCATGAGTTAGGTAATAACAGCAATAAACCATATAAAAAATCTGCACGTATTGTTGGAGAAGTGATGGGTAAATTTCACCCACACGGTGACACCGCTATTTACGACACTTTAGTGCGTATGGCTCAGGAGTGGACCATGCGTTATAGATTGGTAGATGGACAAGGTAACTTTGGTAACCAAGATGGTGATCCACCGGCAGCAATGCGTTATACGGAAGCAAGATTGCAAAAGATTTCCGAAGCCATGTTGGATGATTTAGAAAAAGATACGGTAGATTATCAATTGAACTTTGATGATAGCTTATCTGAGCCAAGTGTACTCCCTACAAGGATTCCACAGCTTTTAGTGAATGGATCATCAGGTATTGCAGTGGGTATGGCGACGAATATGTTGCCACATAATTTGAATGAAGTTGTGGATGGATGTATCGCTTACATCAACAATAAAGATATTACGATCGAAGAATTAATTTCCATTGTAAAAGCACCCGATTTTCCTACAGGTGGCGTGATTTACGGCATGGAAGGCGTGAAGCAAGGCTTGATGACAGGTCGTGGTCGTGTTGTGTTACGCGGAAAATGCAATGTAGAAACAAAAGCCAACGGTCGTGAAATGATCGTGATCAATGAAATTCCTTACCAAGTGAATCGTGATCATTTAACAGATCGTATTGGTCAGTTGGTAGTAGATAAAGTAGTAGAAGGGATCACGCATGTCAACAATGAAAGTAATAAGCGCGAGGGAACCCGTATTGTAATTGAATTACGTAAAGATGCAGTTGCCCAGGTGATCATCAACCAATTATTTAAATTCACAGAATTGCAAACCAGTTATGGTATCAACAATGTGGCGTTGGTAAAAGGTCGTCCTAGAATTTTGAACCTAAGAGATTTAATTTTAGAGTTCGTTGATTTTAGAATGGAAGTGGTGATTCGTCGTGCTAAATTTGAATTAAGAAAAGCAGAAGAGCGTGCACATATTTTAGAAGGATATTTAATTGCCTTAGATCATCTAGACGAAGTCATTCGTTTAATTAGAAATTCTGCCAATCCTGATGCAGCGAAGGAAGCTTTAATCACAGCAGGATGGGGTATTTCAGAGATCCAAGCGAAAGCAATTTTAGAATTAAGATTGCAACGTTTAACGGGCATGGAACGTGAAAAAATTAAAGAAGAATTTGACCAATTAATGAAATTGATTGCTTCTTTAAAAGAAT
>JBILCS010000116.1:0-60106 GCA_044353005.1 Sediminibacterium sp.
TTTTATTCAATTATTTTTTTAGTGCCAAGATAGACCAATCAGTTGCTTCGGCCTTGATGGTATTCACTAAAGTACCCAATCCGTCGATGGTCATTTTAACTGTATCATTTGCTTGCAGCCATTGTGGCTCATAATTTGGATTATGCAATTTGCCTGTTCCATTTAATTCCAAAAAACAACCAGTACCAACGGTTCCAGATCCAATCACATCACCAGGGAAAATGGTTACACCATAAGAACATCTTTCAATAATCTCTGCAAATGTCCAGTCCATATCTTTTACATTCCCTTCTGATACTAATTTGTCGTTCACCCAGCACTTCATAGATAAATTATAATTATTACCAACATGACCTTGTTTTGCAGGCACTAAGTAAGCACTTAATTCATCGGGTGTCACCAACCAAGGACCAATTACTGTAGAGAAATCTTTTCCTTTTGCTGGTCCTAAGTTTAGGAGCATTTCTTCCATTTGTAATTTCCTAGCACTCAAATCATTCATAATCGTAAAGCCAGCGATATAAGCGTCTGCATCTTTTGCTTTGATATTTCGACCTTCTTTACCAATGACAATCGCTACTTCTAATTCAAAGTCAAGTTGTTGAAAATGATCTGGCATACAATAAACCTCACCTGGACCTTGCACTGCATTGTGGTTAGTAAAATAAAAAATAGGGTATTGATCAAATTCTTTAATCATCTCTACGCCTCTGTTTCTTCTAGCCGACTCCACATGCTGACGAAATGCATAACCATCTCTGCATGAAGTTGGACGAGGCACTGGTGCTAATAAAGTAAAATCCTTCACAGGCTCCATACTCAAACTATTGTCTGCAATTTTTGCCAATTGATCCTTGGTTTGAAGCATTAGGTCATTGCCTAATTGCACAAATTCAATCATATCATTTGGCAAGTTTTGGTTCAAAGATTCGAGTGCAAAAAGCGCCTCATTTACAATCACACCCAAATGGATTTTACCCGCTTTTAAATAACTTACTAATTTCATTGATTATCAATTGATTATAACATAAATAACTACAAAAATGACTAATTAAGCCAGTTTATTTCAAGTTGTCCCAAAGTTAAAAATAAATCTTTTATAATTTCCTAATAATTGTTAGTATTGTATTCCTTCAAAATCTAAATTATGCCAATATACCACAGTTTGGGAGAGATTCCCCATAAAAGACATACCGCATTTAGACAACCCAATGGAAAATTGTATGCAGAGGAGCTTGTGTCTACCGAAGGGTTCTCTGGTATGTATTCTTTAGTGTACCACACACATCCACCCACTTTTGTAAAAGCATTAGGTGAACCCTATTCAGTGGAGCCAAAAATTGCAAGAGAAAAACATTTGCGTCATACAAGTTTATTAGGCTTTAATATTAAAGCAGAAGATGATTACTTAAAAAGTAGAAAACCAGTTTTAGTGAATGCTGATTTACAAATTTCTTTAGCTGCACCAAGACATTCTATGACCGATTATTTTTATAAAAATAGTCAAGCAGATGAAGTTATTTTTATTCACAAAGGATCAGGTACTTTACAAACTGGATTTGGTAAAATTAAATTTTCATATGGCGACTACCTTGTAGTTCCTAGAGGCACTATTTATCAAATAAAATTTGATGACGAAAACAATCGATTATTCATTACTGAAAGCTTTAGTCCTATTCGTTTTCCAAAGAGATATCAAAATCAATTTGGACAATTGATGGAGCATGCACCTTACTGTGAAAGAGATATCAGAAGACCAAGTGATTTAGAAACTTTTGATCAGGAAGGAGATTTTAAAGTATTGATAAAAAAACAAGGATTAATTTATCCTTATACTTATGGCACACATCCTTTTGATTTTATTGGATGGGATGGATATCATTATCCATGGGCATTTTCGATTCATGATTTTGAACCCATTACAGGAAGGGTGCATCAGCCACCACCAGTGCATCAAACTTTTGAAGCGAAAAATTTTGTGATCTGTTCCTTTGTTCCAAGAAAATACGATTATCACCCACAAGCGATACCTGCACCCTATAATCACAGCAATGTAGATAGTGATGAAGTTTTATATTATGTGGATGGCGATTTTATGAGTAGAAAATCTGTGGTGCAAGGCCAGATTACATTGCATCCTGGAGGAATTCCTCATGGACCACATCCGGGCAGTGTTGAAAAATCAATAGGTAAAGAAAAGACAGATGAGTTAGCAGTGATGATAGATCCATTTAGACCATTAATGATTACCGAAGAGGCATTGTTAATTGAAGATGAAAATTATCATAAGAGCTGGCAACATAATATTGAGTAAAAAATTATAAAAATAAAAAATGGAAAGCAATCCGAATGATCAAGATTTTTTACCCTTGCTTGGTACAGATTATGTAGAGTTTTATGTGGGTAATGCAAAGCAAGCAGCACATTATTATAAAACTGCATTTGGCTATCAAGATTTTGCATACAGTGGCCCAGAGACAGGGGATAAGGAAAAAGTTTCTTATGTTTTAATGCAGGATAAAGTAAGACTTATTTTAACCACACCATTACATCCAAGTTCCATGATTGCAGATCATGTGCATACACATGGAGATGGCGTAAAAGCCATTGCACTTTCTGTGAACGATGCTTATGATGCTTTTGAACAAACCGTAAAAAGAGGTGCTAAGCCTTATATGGAACCCAAAACCATGCAGGACGAAAATGGTGAAATTAAAATGAGCGGTATCCATATTTATGGAGACACAGTCCACTTATTTATTGAACGTAAAAATTATAAAGGTGTTTTTATGCCTGGCTTTAGAAAGCATGAAAGCAATTATAAGCCTTCTGCTGTTGGTCTTAAGTATATAGACCATTGTGTGGGTAATGTGGGTTGGAATCAAATGAATACATGGGTAAGTTTTTATGAAGATGTCATGGGCTTTAAAAATATTTTGACATTTGATGATAAACAAATTTCAACAGAGTACTCTGCGCTCATGAGTAAAGTGATGAGTAATGGGAACGGATTTGTAAAGTTTCCTATCAATGAACCTGCAGAAGGAAAAAAGAAATCACAAGTAGAGGAGTATTTAGATTTTTATAAAGATGCAGGTGTACAACATATCGCCATTGCTACAGACAATATTGTGGATACTGTTACCCAATTAAGTAGTCGTGGTGTAGAGTTTTTAAATATACCATCCACCTATTATGATGATTTATTAGATCGTATAGGACCTATTGACGAAGATGTTGCGCCACTAAAGCAATTAGGAATATTAGTAGACAGAGATGATGAGGGGTATTTATTGCAAATTTTTACTAAGCCAGTGGAAGACAGGCCAACGCTATTTTTTGAAATCATCCAAAGAAAAGGTGCAAAATCTTTTGGTGCTGGAAATTTCAAAGCTTTATTTGAAGCACTAGAAAGAGAACAAGACCTAAGAGGTAACTTATAGTAAGTTCGGTTTAATCAAAAGCCATTTCTGGGATCTCACCTTCAATGATGAGTTTTCCTAGGGTGGCTTTTTTGATTGTTTCAACAGAAACACCTGGTGCTCTTTCCAATAATTTGAATCCGCCTTCGGGTAAAACAGCAAGGACAGCCAATTCTGTGACTATTTTTTTAACACATCTAATGCCAGTCAATGGCAAAGTGCAATTGGGTAATAATTTACTTTCTCCATCTTTATTGACATGCTGCATAGCAACAATAATATTTTTTGCAGAAGCCACTAGGTCCATTGCACCGCCCATGCCTTTCACCATTTTGCCAGGAATTTTCCAGTTGGCGATATCCCCATTTTCCGACACTTCCATTGCGCCTAAAATAGTTAAATCAATTTTTTGCGCATGAATCATACCAAAGCTCATGGCGGAATCAAATAAAGCTGCACCAGGTAACATGGTAATAGTTTGTTTGCCGGCATTGATTAAATCGGCATCCACCTCTGCTTCTGTGGGAAAGGGCCCCATGCCTAGGAGTCCATTTTCTGATTGAAAGCATACAGCAATATTTTTTGGGATATAATTGGCTACAAGTGTTGGGATACCAATGCCTAAATTAACATAAGAATTATGTTGTATCTCTTTTGCAATTCTTTTTGCAATGGCTTCTTTATCTAACATGGTATAAAATTTGAGTCATCCATTATTTAGAAACTGTTTTCTTTTCAATGCGTTTTTCGTAATGACTACCCTGAAAAATTCTGTGAATATATACCCCGGGTACATGAATTTGATTGGGATCTAGTTGGCCTGGTTCAACAAGCTCTTCTACTTCGGCAATCGTTATTTTACCAGCCATCGACATCATCGCATTAAAATTTCTAGAAGTGGCTTTAAAGATTAAGTTACCAGCTGTATCTCCTTTCCAAGCTTTTACAATTGCAAAATCTGCATTGAAAGCAGTTTCTAATAAATAATCTTTCCCATTAAAATTTCTTACTTCTTTTCCAATCGCCACTTCTGTTCCAATACCAGCAGGTGTGAATATGGCTGGCATGCCATATCCCGCAGCCATGCATCTAAATGCCAGGGTACCTTGAGGAATGAGCTCCACATCCAGTTCGCCTGATAATAATTGTCTTTCGAATTCTGCATTCTCTCCCACATAGGAAGCGATCATTTTTTTTACCTGTCTTTGTTGAAGCATTAAACCAATGCCAAAATCATCTACCCCTGCATTATTAGAAATACAAGTAAGATTTGTCACGCCTTTTTTTACAAGCGCAGCAATACAATTTTCTGGAATGCCACATAACCCAAATCCCCCTAACATAATGGTTTGACCATCTATGATATCTACGATGGCCTCTTCTGCATTATTGACCTGTTTATTAATCATCATATTTGTAGTAATAAATAATGCTATAAAGATAACATATGTTAGCTTTATAGCATAGTTAAAGCTGTTATTTAATTTTGTGAACTAATAGGGTTCATATTTGTTTAATTATAAAGTCGTTTATGAAAGCAGTTTATATATCATTATTGCTAATAGGCATTTATTTGATCTTCCAATCATTTAAAATCATAGGTGTGGTTAAAACAGAGAAGCAAGTTTATAGAGTGGTAAAAAAAGAAACCGGTTTTGAAATCAGGTTTTATCCTTCTGCGACAATGGCCACCGTTTATTCAAAAGGGGACAATTATAAATCAGTTTCTAGTTCGGGCTTTAATAAGTTAGCAAAATTCATTTTTGGAGGCAATCAAGAAAAAGAAAGTATTTCTATGACAGCGCCAGTGATCATGCGTATTACTGACAAGGGTTCAAGCATGAGTTTTGTAATGCCTCAAAAATACAATGAAAGTCCCTTGCCTACTCCTAATGATCCTCAAATAGAAATCAAAAAATCTCAACCAACTTATTTTGCAGCAATAAGCTTTAGTGGATACGCTAACGACGAAAAAATAGCAGTATATCAAGATAAGCTTGCTGCCATGTTGAAAGAAAAAAATATTATAAGAAAAGAAGGATTTTATTTTTTAGGTTACAACGCGCCATTTCAATTTGTTGGAAGAACCAACGAAGTAATCATCCCTATTGAATGGATAGAATAGACATAAAGGAGTTAGCGAGTTATCATCAAACATGATTAATTAAATAGCTGGGACAAATTTGTTTGTTTAAATTTTCCAGCATCATTTTTCCAATAAATTTTCCTGCCTTTGTTTCCTTCTAATACACCAAATAGGCCGTCTGCAACAACGTCAATATCTCCATCTTGATCGTAATCAAATAATCGAATCCACTTTATCCATCCATTTTTTCCTTCCCCATCTATGATATCAAAATAGGATTTAGTGTCCTCTACAAATCCATTGGCTGTATTTAGGTATAATCTTAATCCATATCCATTGTACCCTTTTTTATTACTAATAGTTAATACATCTTTTTTCCCATCAAAATTAAAATCTAAAAAGGCTAGATCCATTAACTCGTGCGTTGAATCCACTGAGAAGCTAATTGCAGCTGCTCTATCAAACTCTCCATTTTTATTTGGTATCATCCTTAATATTTTAGAAGACCCTAAGAATAGATCTAATTTACCGTCATCGTTAATATCAAATAGCTCAACAGTATAATAATTGTCCATTTGAGTGAAATTTTTAAACACCTTATTGCTTAATTCAAATTTTTGCCCCCCTTTATTGATATAGCAAGTAGGATGAACCGGTATCACTGCACTGCCACCTGAATAAGCAACAATATCAATTAGTCCATCATTATTGATATCACCTGTCGCACCTCCATGAAAGTAGCCTATGTCTTGATTGAAGTATTGGTATTTCATATCCTTAGGATAAAAAATTCCTAAAGAATCGCCAGGGAATGGCATTCCATCATATCCTGATGAGAAAAGCATGATATCAGGAGACTTATCATTATCCATATCAGAGACCACGCATTTTCTAACCTGAGTTAACCCAATTTGTAAATCGTATACATTTGGATTTTTTTCGTACTCAGAATACAAATGAAGTCCCACAGCATTTGTTGGCCAGGGATTTTTCCAATAATATGCCCATAGGTCTTTCCTGCCATCACCATTAAAATCGGTATATAAATAAGTACCTAAATCATTCCAGTAGTAACTTTTTGAGGCACTCCATGTATTAGTAGTACTCGTATTGTATGGAACCAATATGCCATTTGATAATGATTCAAATCCCCAATACCTACTAAAAAAGACATCAAACAATTGCGTCATGGCCCTAGTTGTAGTATACCAAGAAGTTGTTTTGTTGATCACAGAAAAAGAATCTAAAGTATTACTTGGATAAACTATTGCAGTTGGTGGAGTTATGACTGGACTCGATGGTTTTGGAACTATTACTTCTGGTGTTTCCGTTTTGGTGCAGGAGATTATAATTAGAATACTTATTGAGAGGATTGTATATTTCATTAATTTATTTTTTTAGCAATCGTTGCAACACGTTTGCCAAGTGTAAATCCTTTTTGCAAAAATATTTTGTCTACTTGCCCTGTCTTGAAAAAACTTTCATTTGTAATGGCAGAAGCTCCAAATGGAGAAGTCCAATCATCGCCTCCCACCACAATCATTCCAAAAATCAACATACTGTGTAATACATTCATCTGTGCGAGCTCTTCCCCAGCAGACATACCACCAGCTGAAACAAATGCAGCACCTATTTTATCTTTTAAAGGATTACCCTCAAATGGCCATTCACTAATAAATTTAACCACTTCGGGTGCGAGGTTCGCATTGTAAACGGGGCTACCTATAATAATCGCATCTGCATCCAATAAATCCTTTGTTGTAGTTTGAGTAATACTTTTAAGTACCACCTGAACGCCTGTTATAGATTGCGCTCCTTTTGCTACTTCCTCCGCTAAGGATTGTGTATGCGCTGTTTTACTATAATAGGCAATCAATACATTTTTTGTCTTTACTTGTCCATAACTAAATTGACTGACAAATAATAAAAGAAAGAGTAGAAATAATTTCATATTGGAAAACAACATTAAAACATTTTTTAAATCCTATTTAATTAACTCAAAATAAGTCACAAGGAACCTTTCGCCAACAACAGACCCTTGCACTTTTGCTTTTTTAATGGCATTGCAAAAACCTTCTTTATCATGTGCATCTCCATGATCGTCTAAACCAGTTCCGTCTACAAAGTAGTTCTTGCCTTTAAATTTAACTGCTAAAAGGCAACCCTTTCCTTCCATTTTAAACATACAAGTACCACAGGTAGCGGCTAACTCATACACAGGATTTTTAGGATTAAAGACTAATTTTTTATGGGTGCTGTCTTGTGCATTTGCGGCATTCAATAAAAAAAATGCCATTAAACAAAATAATAATTTTTTCATGTGTTTCATTTAAAGTATTTATCTAAGTTACTATTTAAGTAGGATAGAAATGCCTAAATTTGTCTATTAAACATTGGCTTTTATCAAGCAATCAATATGAGAAAAATAGTACTTATCGCATTCATGTTGATGCACTTGAATTCATTTACTCAAGAGCTATTTGTATTTACAGAGCCTGCAAGTAATATGCCAGCTAAGTCATTGGGCTTTAGAGATATGAATGGGTTTTTTTTGGAGAAGGATGGCAAGCTGAACTACCATAATATGCCAGAACTAATGTGGGGGATAAATAAAGAATGGATGGTACACGCCCAGGGGTTCATTAGTAACCGCCAGGATGGTGGCTTTGAAACCGAAGGTGGTAGTGTATATGCCAAGTATCGTTTCTTTAGCAAAGACGCTCTAAAAAAGCATTTTAGAATGGCCTTGTATGGAAGGTATAGTTTCAATAAAGCAGATATACACCAACAGGAAATTGAAACAATGGGACATAACTCAGGGTACGAGGCTGGATTCATTGCTACACAATTATTACACAAAGTGGCTATTAGTAGTTCGATTAGTTATGAAAGGGCGCTAGATAATAAACCGAATTATAAATTTCCTAGCACAGAAAGTAATAGTGCCATGAATTATACTTTGTCTGCAGGTAAACTAATGCTACCTAAAGTGTATACAAGCTATAAGCAGGTGAATATGAATTTGATGCTTGAATTCATTGGGCAACGATTGAACGATAATCAAAAATCATTTTTAGATATTGCACCTTCGGTTCAATTTATATTTAACAGCCAGGCAAGGGTTGATATTGGATACCGTCGACAGCTATATTCTACCATGGATCGAACAGCACCTAATGGGATGGTATTGAAATTTGAGTATTTGCTTTTTAATGTTTTTAGGTAGTAGTTTAACCTAGTTTAAATTAGTAATTTACTGTTAATCAAGCAATTAGCTAATATTTACAACGCAAAGAACTCGATTTTTTGGCTTAGTACTCAGATGGGCACTAATTAGTCATCAAAATATATATTTTAAAGGTAGTAACTATCATATAGTTGTATAAATTTGTAGTAATCAGGTGTCCCCCCATTTTGATTAATCATTAAACTACTTATTATGTACAAGGGGATATTATGTTTTTTATTTTTTGTATTTGCGAGTAATTTACATGCGCAATCCATCACGCCATTTACAGTTAATATTGCTGGTTTTACAGCTCAAAAAAGCGGCTATTCATTAACCGTAAGTACTGGAGAGGCTATCTCCATTACCAATTTTACTTCGCCCAATGGTGCTAGTTTAAACAGTGGGTTTCTTCAAAATAATCCACCTATTGTGACTTCTATTAATGATGTGTTATCTATTATTGGGAATGACGAAATTATGATCACGCCCAATCCAACAAAGACTATCACTAATATATACGCAAAATTTAATAAGCCTGGCACTTTACAATTTCAGATTCTTGATGTTGCTTCAAAGCAATTATTTAGAAGCCCGTCAGCGAGTTATTTAAATGCAAAACAAACAATTGTCGATTTAACTCCATATCCAGCAGGGGTGTATTATATACAGGTATTGTATATGCCTGCAAGCGGTGTTATGAAATCTGGGATTTACAAAATCATTAAGCTTTAAATTATGAAAAGAATAAGTAAGTTTTTTTTGTTGCTAGTATTTAGCATTTTAACTACTAGTGCATTTTCCCAAGGGATTAATTTCCAAGGCGTAGCACGTTCAGCAAATGGAACAATTATAGCGAGTTCAAATATTAGTTTGAGGTTATCTATTATTAGTAAAAATGTAGATGCTACACCTGAGTATATTGAAACCAAGACAGTCGTTACCAATGCACAAGGTATATTTTCAGTTGTTGTAGGTGATGCGACGAATGCTGTTGTAACTGGCAATTTTAAGAATATTGCCTGGAAGGATGGTATTAAATTCTTGAAGGTAGAAATGGATCCAGCTGCTGGAACCAATTATATTAATATGGGTGCAACTCAATTACAGTATGTACCTTATTCATTTTACAGTTTAGGAGTTGATGCTGCTAATGTAACTGGTGTATTACCTATTGAAAAAGGAGGAACAGGAGTTGCGACATTGGGGGCTTTAAGGACTGCATTAAATATTTCGAGTAATATTGATACAACAAGTCTTTCTAATAGAATTGATTTAAAATTATCAAAATCAGATTTAATAAGTGCTCAATTAGCAGATAGTAGAGAAAATATTGTTATTGGGCAACTTGCATTGAATAGTAATAAAACCGGCTATGGAAATATTGCCTTAGGAAAAAACGCATTAAATTTACTAGATTCAGGATCTAACAATATTGCAATTGGTGCAAATACCTTAACAAAAATGGTTATTGGTGGTGGTGGACAAGGGAGTGAAAATGTAGCAATTGGAAGTAGCTCATTAAGTAGTTCAACAGGTAATGGTAATGTTGGAGTGGGTACTCAAACTTTACAAAATACAACAAAAGCTTATTGGAACGTTGCAGTTGGAAGCCATGTTATGAGAAGTTTGTTGACTGGTTCAAATAATGTTGGAATTGGTTATGGTGCAATGATTGATTCTAAAAATGCTGCGTCTAATAATGTTATTATTGGTTATAATGCAGGACAGAATATTACTTCAAATAGCAATACGGCTGTTGGAGCAAGTGCTTTAAATCAGACTACAACTGGAACTGAGTTAGGGGCATTTGGAAATAATGCACTTTATAGTAATACAACTGGTAGTAATAACTATGCATTTGGAAATAATGCACTTTATAGTAATATTGTGAGTAATGCAAATATTGCATTTGGATCTGTTGCTTTAAGGAATCATACTACTGGAGATGGAAATATTGCGATTGGGCATAATTCATTATTCACAGATATTAGCGGTCAGAAAAATATTGCCATTGGTTATAATTCACTTTATTTTAATACTAGTGGAGTTTCTAATAACGCAGTAGGGTATGAATCGCTTAAGTCAAATACGACAGGTAATGAAAATAATGCTTTTGGCAATAGCGCCTTGCTTGCAAATACAACAGGAAGTCATAATACTGCTTTTGGTGGAAGTGCATTGTATTCAAACAAGGCTAATATTGGGTCAACGGCAATTGGTTATTTAGCAATGTTTTACGCAGATAGTAGGACGACTGGAAGAATAACTGGTAATACTGCAGTTGGTTATGAATCTTTAAAAGGAAGTGCTACTTCAGCAAATAATACTGGAATACAAAATTCTGCTTTAGGATATCAAACTTTAATCAATAATACAACTGGTATAGGTAATACTGCAATTGGATGGAGATCATTATTACAAAATACAACTGGGGAACTGAATGCTGCAATAGGTCAGGAAGCGCTAGTAAACAATACAATTGGTACTAGAAATATCGCAATTGGATATCAAGCATTAGCAGGCAACGTGGCTAATTCTGGCAATATTGCAATTGGTTATGGCGCATTGGCATTTGCTAATAATACTGGTACAAATGCAAATTCAGAAAATTTAGCAATCGGTTCTGAAGCACTTAAAGGAAGCACAACAAATGCAAATAATACTGGTTATAGCAATGTGTCACTTGGTAGTTTTTCACTTAGATATAATACATCTGGATCTAATAACACTGCAGTTGGTGTAAGTGCAATGGAAATAAATACATCTGGATATAATAACACAACACTTGGTATTCAAGCATTACGAAATAACACAACAGGTTCTTATAATGTTGCAATCGGCTCTAATGCCGATGTTGCTTCTGGTAATCTAACAAATGCAACAGCAATTGGTGGTGGTGCAATTGTTGCAGCTTCAAATACTATTCAATTAGGAAATACCTCAGTAACAGATGTTAAAACAAGTGGAGCAATTTCTTCATCAAAGGGTTTTTTACCTCCCAAAATAACTTCAGTTCAGAGGGATGCAATTTCAAGTCCACAACTTGGATTAATCGTTTTTTGTTATAACTGTGGTGTAAAAGGTCAAATGCAATATTTTGATGGCACTGATTGGGTTGATATGGTTGGTAATACTGCAGTAACTGGTTTAAACATAGGGTCTACATTTCAAGGCGGAAAAATTGCATATATATTACAACCGGGTGATCCAGGATATGACGCGAATAGATTACATGGTATTATTTCTTCTACAATTGATCAAACAATTAATTCATTCTCAGGATACTATTCAGGAACAGGTGTAATGTGGCAACAAGGGACATATGACAATGCGAATCAAACTACTATTTTTGATTTAACAAATGCAACTGGGACCGCTTTAGGGACAGGAAAAAATAATACTGATTTAATTATTGCAAAACAAACTAGTACTGGCAGGCCTTTTGCTGCTGCAGCAAGAGCAGTTTCTGAAAATTCAGGTGGATACAGCGATTGGCATCTTCCTAGTAAAGATGAGCTTTATAAATTGTATTTAAGTAAGACTTTGATTGGAGGCTTTGCAAGTAGTTGGTATTGGTCTTCTACAGAAAAAAATATTGCGTACGCAGAAGTCTTAGATTTTGGTACCGGAAATTATGAGTCAATTGGTGGATATAAAGGACCTGGAGGAACAGCTTATAAAGTAAGAGCTATCAGGAATTTTTAATTTCACCCAACTAATCACTAAGCTTTAAAACATGAAAAGAATAAGCAAGTATATTTTGTTGCTAGTATTTAGCATTATAACTACTAGTGTATTTTCCCAAGGAATTAATTTCCAAGGAGTAGCACGTTCGGCAAATGGAACAATTATAGCGAGCTCAAATATTAGTTTGAGGTTGTCTATTATTAGTAAAAATGTAGATGCAACACCAGAGTATATTGAAACCAAGACAGTCGTTACCAATGCACAAGGCATATTTTCAATTGTTGTAGGTGATGCAACGAATGCTGTTGTAACTGGCAATTTTAAGAATATTGCTTGGAAAGAGGGCATTAAGTTCCTAAAGGTAGAAATGGATCCATCCGCTGGAACTAATTATATTAATATGGGCGCAACTCAATTACAGTATGTACCTTATTCATTTTACAGTTTAGGAGTTGATGCTGCTAATGTAACTGGTGTATTACCTATTGAAAAAGGAGGAACTGGAGTTGGGACATTGGCAGGTTTAAGGACTGCATTAAATATTACAAATTTTGATAGTACTTTTTTATCAAATAGAATTAATGCCAAACAAGAAAATTTACAACCAGGTGCTTCAGGTAATGTACTTGTGTCTGATGGTAGCAAATGGGTGTCAGGAACCATAAATGGACAAGGTAAAGTTTTTGCTTCTTTTATGGTTGATTCTACTAACATGAGGTTTCAAAACAATAGTTTATCAAAACTCGATAATAAAAACAATAGCAATTTTGTAAGTGATAGCGCTGAAATTAATAATGCTTCCTATGCTAAGTATAATATTGCTATTGGTGACAGTTCTTTGTATTTAGTTGATTCTGGAAGTAATAATATTGCAATTGGTTATAAGGCATTAATTAAAAATTCAAATGGACGGTCAAATACTTCAGTTGGTGGTTATGGTAATTTAAATGTAAATACAACCGGTTTCCAGAATAATGCTTACGGAAGTTCAACTATGAATGCAAATACAACTGGTAATAGAAATAATTCATATGGTACTTTGGCGATGAATGCAAACACAACTGGTTTTGCAAATTCGGCTTTTGGTAATGCAGCATTAGCGAGTAGCGTTACTGGAAATGAAAATTCTGCTTTTGGAAGAATGTCTGCTATAGGTTTAAAAACAGGGTCTGCAAATTCCGTTTTTGGTAATCAGGCTTTATCCGGTGATACTACAGGAAGTTTTAATACTGCTATTGGTTATATGGCTGGATCAGGATTGAGAAATGGAAATAGTAATGTTTTCCTTGGAAGTTATGCAGGAAATAATGCAGCATATAATAATGTTAGTAATAGATTAATTATATCAAATACAAGTACATCTACTCCTTTGATATATGGAGAATTTGATAATAAAAAAGTGACAATTAATGGAGATGTAACTGCAACAAGCTTTAAAATCCCAGGTGGTACAGCAGCACAGTATTTAAGAGCGGATGGCACAGTGACAACTTCGGTAACAGCCGGTGTTCCATACACTGGTGCTGCTCAAGCAACTAATTTAGGTGCTTATGATTTGACTGTAAACGGAATAACAATTGGAATAGGTTCTGGTACTGCTACAAGTTCTTTAAGTACCGCTGTTGGAAAGTCTGCTTTGGCTCAAAATACTTCTGGCGGATCTAATTCTGCTTTTGGTTATGCATCTTTACAAAACAATACAACTGGAGGTGATAACACGGCTATTGGATATGCTGCAATTGGCTCAAATACAACTGCATTTGCAAATACAGGAGTAGGAAGTTTTTCATTAAATAAAAATACCACTGGTGGAAATAATTCAGCTGTTGGGTCTGGTTCTTTAAAAGAAAACACTACAGGAGCATCAAATACTGGAATGGGAGAAAACGCATTGAGTTTTAATACAACCGGCTCGAATAATACAGCTTTAGGTGTAAGCGCATTATATTCAAACAAGGCCAATACTGGGTCAACGGCAATTGGTTATTTAGCAATGTATTACGCAGATAGTAGGACGACTGGAAGAACAACTGGTAATACTGCAGTTGGCTATGAATCTTTAAAAGGAAGCTCAACACCTGCAAATAATACTGGAAAAAATAATACTGCAGTCGGCTATCAAAGTTTGCTTTCAAATACAAGTGGTTCTCTAAATTCAGCTTTTGGTGATTTCACATTGAATTCAAATACAACTGGTTCGGAAAATACAGCAATTGGTTCATCCTCTTTGCAAAAAAATACAACTGGTGAATCTAATATTGCAATTGGTATTTCCGCTCTTGATCAAAATACTACAGGTTCATATAATACCGTAATTGGTTCATACTCTTTGCTAAAAAATACAACAGGTTTAGATAATTCTGCATTGGGTTTCCAATCTTTATATAAAAACTCCACAGGTTCAAAAAATATTGCCATTGGTTTTGATGCATTATATTCAAATGTTGGTAATGTTGGGAGTTTAGCTGTTGGATATAAAGCAATGTACTATGCTGATGACAGAACAAGTGGAATTAACACCTATAATACAGCTATTGGATATGAGGCATTGAAGGGAGGTACAACAGCTGCAAATAATACTGGGCAATTTAATACAACTGTTGGGGGACTTAGTTTAACTTCAAATACAAGTGGAAGTTGGAATACTGCAATTGGTTACGAAGCATTAAAGAAAAATACAACTGGTTATTTAAATACGGCAGTTGGTTTAGATGCATTATTTGAAAATACAACAGGCCAAGCAAATGTAGCTATTGGTAGTAATGCACTATATAAAAGTACATCAGCAATAGGAAGTATTGCAATTGGTGCTGGGTCATTAGAAAATAATACTGCACAATCAAATACTGCTATTGGGTATCAATCTTTAAACACTAATACTAGTGGTAATAATAATACAGGAGTTGGGTATCAAGTAATGAATAAAAATACAACAGGGCAAGCTAATGTTGCTATTGGACATTTGGCATTATATTCTAATACAACTGGGTATCAAAATATTTCAATTGGTTTCGAAGCTTTGTATGCAAATACAATTGGAAATAGATTAACAGCATTAGGTTGGAATGCTTTAAAAAATAATACAACTTCAAGTGATAATACAGCAATTGGTAATAATTCGCTTTCTTCTAATGCCACAGGAGCTGGTAATACTTCTGTAGGTTCATCCTCCATGATTGCAAATACAACAGGAAGTCTAAATTCAGCAATTGGAAATAATTCAATGAATAATAATTCTACTGGAGGTGATAACATTTCAATAGGGGATGCAAATTTATTTTCAAATACTACAGGGTCTTCAAATCTTTCTATTGGCAATCAAGCATTAAAATCAAATGTTGCTAATTTGAACACAATAGCCATTGGACATCAATCAATGCAATATGCCGATAATAGAACTTCAGGGAGAGTAACAGCCAATACGGCAGTTGGTTACCAATCATTAAGGGGGAGTGCAACAGCTGCTAATAATACAGGTCAATTTAATACTGCTCTTGGTTATCAATCTCTTTTATCCAATACAACTGGAAATCAAAATACTGCTATAGGCTCAAATTCACTAGGTTCGAATACAACAGGAACTTCAAATAATGCGATTGGATTAAATTCTTTGTACTCAAATACAACAGGAGGAAATAATTATGCATTTGGTACTTCTTCATTATATTCAAATTTAACAAGTAATGCGAATATTGCAATTGGATCAGTAACCCTAAATAATCATACCACAGGAGATGCCAATATTGCAATTGGGCATAATGCACTTTATTCAGATTTAACAGGTTATAGTAATAGTGCCATTGGTTACAATTCTATGTATTCAAATACTTCTGGTTATAATAATACAGCTATAGGTTATAGTACCTTATTCTCAAATTCAACTGGATATAACAATACAGCTTTAGGTTTAGATGGTTTGCGTTTTAATACCACTGGAACAAATAATATATCTGGAGGTACAGCTTCTTTATATAATAATACAACAGGAAGTGATAATACAGCCTATGGTATTTTTTCATTGTATTTAAATACAGTTGGAATTAAAAATACAGCACATGGAATTAGATCAGGTGCTACAAATACAATTGGTTCAAATAATACATTTCTTGGTTACGAAGCCGATGTTACAAGTAATAATTTATCAAACGTAACAGTAATTGGAACTGGAGCAACTGTATCTACTAGTAATACAATGGTATTTGGAGCACAAACTAGTACCACCAAGTGGGCCTTTGGTCGTCCAACCACTTCTTATGCTTTACAAGTTGGAAATACAACTTCTGATGGAAACGGGGCTTATTTATCTACAGGTGGTACTTGGACGAATGGATCTAGCAGAGATTTTAAAGAAGATTTTGAAGAGTTAAATGGTGAAGAAATTTTAAATAAAATTGATAAACTTTCTGTTACAAAGTGGAAATATAAAGGAACCAATGAAACGCATATTGGTCCAATTGCGGAAGAATTCAAAGAGCAATTTAATTTAGGTGTTAAAGAAGATGACAAACATATCAGCACTATTGATGCTTCTGGTATTGCTTTGAAAGCGATTCAAATGTTGAGAAAAGAAAACAATTCCTTAAAAAAGAAAAATGTTGAGATAGAAGCAAAATATGAATCACAAGAGCAAAGAATTAAAGCCTTGGAATTGTTAATTCAGAAATTGGCTCAGGAGATAAAGTAAATTAAAACGCTCAGGCTGTATTAATGAATAAATTATTTTTAACTTTTATACTAAGTTTTTTTGTATATGCGGCTTCGGCACAAGGAATTAATTTCCAAGGTGTAGCACGTTCAGCAAATGGAACAATTATAGCGAGTGCAAATATCAGTTTGAGGTTGTCTATTATTAGTAAAAATGTAGATGCTACACCAGAGTATATTGAAACCAAGACAGTCGTTACCAATGCACAAGGTATATTTTCAATTGTTGTAGGTGATGCGACGAATGCAGTTGTAACTGGCAATTTTAAGAATATCGCCTGGAAGGATGGTATTAAGTTCCTAAAGGTAGAAATGGATCCATCTGCAGGAACTAATTATATTAATATGGGTACAACTCAATTACAGTATGTACCTTATTCATTTTATAGTTTAGGAGTTGATGCTGCTAATGTGACTGGTGTATTACCTATTGAAAAAGGAGGAACAGGAGTTGCAAGCATATCTGATTTAAAGATTGCCTTAGTTTTAGATAAGGTAAGTAATACAGCTGATATAGATAAGCCAATTTCAACATTAACTCAAACAGCTATAGATGCGAAGCTTAATAAGATAGATACGGCTAGTTTGTCTAATAGGATAGATGAAAAGTTCTCAAAATCAGGGGTTGTTCCGATTGAAAATGGGGGTACAGGAGTTAATGATTTAAATAAACTGAAGGCTGTATTGAAACTTGACACTTCTTCATTATCTCTTGCTACTGTCACTAGTTCGAGCGCTACTTTAGTTTCTGCAACTGGTGCAACTATTTTAGGAAATATTATTAGTGATGGAGGTTCGACAATTTTAAAAAAAGGAATTTGTTTTGATACAATTTCTGTTCCAAATACTTCTGTAAGTCAGGTTTATTTTATTGATTACATAAATTCAGGTACATATTTAACAGGTATTTTTGATGCCACAATTACAAATATTTACAAACCAAATACTAAATATTACTATAGGACTTTTGCAATCAATAAAAATGGAACTGCATATAGTGAAGTAAAATCGTTTACAACATTAAATATCGTTTCTTTTTTAAATAACCCCACAGTTTTATTAAATAGCAATATGCCAATATTTGAATTTTCAGTAAAAACCCTTGGAGATACTTTAAAATCATTTTATTTTCGCTTTAAGGAAAATGGCTTGGCCTTGCCTGGCGATGCTTTAGACCAAAATGTGACTCTTTATGGAACTATAGCTGATACTTTAATTAGATACTCTTATCCAAAATATTTAAATGCAAATAAAAATTATTCTTGTGAAATATATTTAAATTCAAATCGTGGAACAGTGAGTAAAGAAGTGACTTTTTCAACATCTCCAATTACTTTACCAATTGTTGAAACGAATAATGTTTCTAGATATCAAATTGTACAAGATTTAATAGGTGTATCATCTAAAATATTAAGTAAAGGTGGAGCAAGTAATATTAGTTATGGAGTAATTTGGACGACATCAAGTAATACTAATCCCGACATTTCTTTATCAACTAAGACTCTAAGTTTTACTGTAGTTTCATCTCCATTAACAACACTAAATTCAAATATAGCTTTTTCAATATTTAACCCGGGTTTGACTTATTTTTTTACTGCATATGCATCAAATTCAGCTGGAACCACATATGCAAATACTATCCCATATACAACTCCTTCCTCTGTTCCAAGCTTAACAACATACAATGCTTTAACAATTGAAGCTAATTCTGCTATTTTATGGGGGGCTATTTTAAATAATGGTGGAGCAAATATAACCAATAGTGGTTTTGTTTGGAGTACAAATTCAAATCCTACAATTGATTTACCTTCAAAAACAACAAATGGAACAACTAGTGGAACTTATTCAAGTTCAATTACAGGATTAGCACCTGCAACATTATACTATTTTCGTTCCTATGCTTCAAATTCCCTTGGGATAAATTATGGAACTCAATCCTCATTTAGAACACTTGCTAATGTACCAATCTTATCCGAAACTTTAACACCAACAATAAATACTTTAGGCAGTAATTCAGCTTTGACAGGGGGAATTATTACAAATTCCAATGGTTCTGATATAATTGAGAGGGGTGTATTATATGGACTTAACAGTATACCAACTTACCCAACTTCAAACACAGGTCAAGATTATGTTGTAGCGGATAATCAAAATAATTTTAATGTTATTTGTATAAGATTATCGAGGAATAGAACATATTATTTTAGAGCATATGCAAAAAACGCAGATGGAATTGGATATGCTTCTGTAAAATCATTATTTATACCCCCTGATCTTCCTAATATTTCAATAATGTCAAGTGGGGGAATAACAAGCACCAGCATTATTGTTACTGCTGAGGCATATACATTTGATGAGTCAGTAATTACCGATAGAGGTTTTGTATGGAGTACATCTCCATCGCCTTTAGATTTATCATTAAGTACAAAAATAAGTTCAAGCACTACTAATATTTCTTTTTCAAATAATATAACGGGTTTAATCCCAAATACAACATATCACATAAGAGGATTTGCTACAAATAGTTTTGGAACAAACTATTCAGGTACAATTACTTTTACAACAAATCCATAACTTTTTAAGTTTTAAAATATGAAAAGAATAAGTAAGTTTTTTTTGTTGCTAGTATTTAGCATTTTAACTACTAGTGCATTTTCCCAAGGGATTAATTTCCAAGGTGTAGCACGTTCAGCAAATGGAACAATTATAGCGAGTTCAAATATTAGTTTGAGGTTGTCTATTATTAGTAAAAATGTAGATGCTACACCAGAGTATATTGAAACCAAGACAGTCGTTACCAATGCACAAGGTATTTTTTCAATTGTTGTAGGTGATGCGACGAATGCAGTTGTAACTGGCAATTTTAAGAATATCGCCTGGAAGGATGGTATTAAGTTCTTAAAGGTAGAAATGGATCCTGCAGCTGGAACAAATTATATTAATATGGGCGCAACTCAATTACAGTATGTACCTTATTCATTTTACAGTTTAGGAGTTGATGCTGCTAATGTAACTGGTGTATTACCTATTGAAAAAGGAGGAACTGGAGTTGGGACATTGGCAGGTTTAAGGACTGCATTAAATATTTCGAGTAATATTGATACAAGTAGTTTATCAAAAAGAATAGATAATTTAAATTTAATCTTAACTGAAGATACTTTGTATAATATTAAATTGGGTAAAAACATAACTACAAATGTCCCTGCTGGATACTGGAACATAGGAATTGGAGGGAGTAATTTAAATAATAATACAACGGGTGATAGGAATATCGGGATAGGTGCGTATGCGCTAGCTTCAAATGTAACGGGTCGTTATAATATTGGAGTTGGTTCAGATGCTCTTGCAGTCAATATTAGTGGTTGGAATAATAATGCAATTGGGCTAAAAAGCTTAGGAAGAAGTACAACCGGGAATAGCAATTCGGCATTAGGTTTTTATTCTCTCCAAAACGTAACAGATGGAAGTGAAAATATAGCTTTAGGTCATTATGCAGGAGCTAGTTTATTAGCTGGAAGTGGAAATGTTTTTTTAGGAAATAATGCAGGAAATAACAACCTTTTCGCTAATATTAATAATAGGCTTATTATAGCTAATTCAAGTACCAGTAGTCCATTAATTTATGGTGAATTTGAGAATAGAAAATTAAAGTTCAATGCAAATATTGATAGTTTAACGATTTTAAATAGAATTAATTTTATTGATGAAAATGCAAATGATCATATTAATAAATACGATACTGGTTATAACTCACCCTTAATATATTCAAGATACTTTTATGGACATTATGGAGACCTTGTAATTCAGGGTATGTCTAAAACATATACAGGCAATATTCATTTTGTTACTGGATCGAATATGACAGGCTACGAGTCGCCAAGACAAAGAATGGTCATAATGGATAATGGAAATGTTGGCATCGGAGATTTTGTAAATTCACCTCCAACTTCTAAATTACAAGTAAGTGGATTTGTTTCTGCAACAGGATATAAAATCCCAGGTGGCACATCAGCTCAATATTTAAGAGCAGACGGTACAGTTACAACATCCGTAACAGCGGGTGTTCCTTATTCTGGTGCTTCTCAAGCAACTAATTTAGGTGCATATGATTTAACCGTAAATGGCTTAACAATTGGTGTTGGTTCTGGAACACCTACGGTTACTTCAAATACAACTATAGGGAAAAGCGCTTTAATTTCAAATACTACAGGAACTCAAAACACTGCGATGGGTTATTATTCACTTTCTAGTAATACTTCTGGTAATTATAATTCATCTTTTGGTTATAATTCACTAAAGAGTAGCACTACTGGATTATATAATGCCGCTTTTGGTTCTTTAGCTTTAAGTAGTAATACCACTGGCGAAAACAATACTGCAGTTGGGGATCAAGCATTAACTTCAAATACTACTGCTTCAAATAATACTGCAGTTGGTCGAACAACACTTGGAAATAATACTACTGGAGCAAATAATACTTCTATAGGTTTCATTTCAATGAATGCAAATACAACAGGAATTGAAAATACAGCCATGGGGTCTTATAATCTTTGGAAAAATTTAACAGGCGGACAGAATACTTCTGTTGGCGCTTTCTCAATGGGGGCAAACACTACTGGTAGTGGAAATGCTGCATATGGACATCACTCTTTACAAGCAAATACAATTGGATCAGAAAATGTTTCAATTGGCTATCAGTCATTATATTTTAATTTGGCTAATAACCGTTCAGTTGCTATTGGAACAAGGGCAATGTATAATGCTGATAATAGAGCCACAGGAATACCTACTGGCAATACGGCAGTTGGCTATGAGTCTTTAAAAGGAAGTTCAACACCTGCTGATAACACGGGAGTTGGAAATGCTGCAGTAGGGTACCAAACTTTAATGAATAATTCTACAGGTTTTAACAATAATGCGCTTGGTCAACTTTCATTAATGAACAACACAACTGGTAATAGAAATATAGGCATAGGATCATTATCATTAATGAATAATACAATTGGAAGTTATAGTATAGCAATTGGTGTAGATGCATTACAATCAAATACAATAGGTAGTCAAAATATTGCTATTGGGTATCAAGCGTTGATTTCAAATATTGCAAATTCTGGTTCAGTTGCTATTGGTTATAATGCCATGCAATATGCAGATAATAGAACAACTGGTAGAACAACTGGTAATACTGCAGTTGGTTATGAGTCTTTAAAAGGAAGTCCTACTGCTTCCAATAATATAGGGATAAACAACACTGCAGTAGGAGCTACCTCTCTATTTAGTAATACAACAGGAAGAAATAATACAGCAATTGGAAGATACTCAATGGACTTTAATACTACTGGGAATCAAAATACTGCAGTTGGTTGGGTTTCTTTAGCTGAAAATACTTCAGGAGGTAAAAATACAGCAATTGGTAGTGCTTCACTATACTATAATACTTCTGGTAATAATAATACTGCAGTTGGAAATGATGCACTATTTACAAATTCAATAGGTAATGATAATACAGCAATTGGTCTATCTGCATTATTGAGTAACACTACAGGTAGTAATAATAACGCAGTCGGTAAAGAAGCATTACTTTATAATACTACAGGTTCAAATAATATAGCTATAGGTAGTAATGCAGGTGATAATTTAATAAGTGGTTCAAACAACATTTTAATTGGACATAATTCAAATGTATCAATTAATAATTTATCAAATGCAATAGCAATAGGTGGATCCGCATCAGTTACAACATCTAATACAATTCAATTAGGAAATGCTTCAATTACAGATGTTAAAACAAGTGGGGCTATTACGGCTGCAGGATTTAAAATTGCTGGCGGTACCTCAACTCAAACAATTATGGCTGATGGAAGTGTAAGCAGTAGCATGGTAAGTATATTAAATAAAATCTTATTTGTTAAATTTATTAATGGGTCAAGACCAGAAATTTGGGTTGCAAATTATGATGGAACAAATCAAAGTAAAGTAAATATCACACTTCCTACCGGTATAGAATTTGAAGATGGTTTAGAAAATTTAAAAATGTCGCCTGATGGCAATAAAATATTTTTTAATGCAGGACCAGCAGCTAGTCTTGGAGCGCTTTATGCAGGTTCAACTGATATCTATTCTTGTAATTCTGATGGTTCAAGTGTTACTAAAATCATTGATAGGGCTACTTCTAATAAAGTATTGGTAAGAAGTGCTCAATAATTTTTTTTATCTGATTTTTTTACGAAATTCAATAATGAAGTACATTCTAATTTTTTTACTGATTCCATTCAGTCTAAAGGCAAATTTTGAGGAAAAGAAGCAGCCTGACACAATTAGTGTTGGATACTATATAGATGACATTTATGATATCAATTATGTTAAAGGAACCTATCGAATCACACTTTTTGCTTGGGTGACATCTCCAACCGTATTATATAATTTTAATGAATATTTAGATATACATCATGCAATTGATAAAAAATTTGATCTAGTTCTGATGGACTCATCTAATATAGTTAATGGTCGTAAAATATATTGGTCAGAAGTTAGATTAAATTTAGAGGTACTGCAAAAATTTGACATTAGAAAATTCCCATTTGATAAACAGGACATTACTTTAGGACTTGAATTTACATATAATGATCCCAAGATTCTTAAAATTAATCTTAGTGAAAAAAGTTCAATTATACCCAATACAATTCCTAATGATTGGAAAATTATATCAAGCAATATTGCCTTAAAACCAGTCCATTATAATACAAATTTTGGAGATGAAAGTGTAGAATCATTCGATTTTAATGTTCTTAATATAAATTATAGTTTTGGTAGAGAGAGTGTTACACTTTTTATAAAACTATTTACAGCATTATTCATATCATTTTTAATTGCTTGTACTAGTATTTTCCTTCCAAATGCTCAAAAAGATTCTAAAATTTCAATGATTATTGGTGGACTGTTTGGATCAATAACAAATAAATATATTACAGATTCCTTATTGCCAATAAATAATTCATGGAATTTATCTGATAAAATCCACATACTTACGATATTTTACTTACTTTTTTTATCTGTATATTCTATATATGAACAACGAAATAATCTAAAAGATAATATCAAGCAAGATGTTTTTGTTTTTTTATTAATAATCATATCTTATATAAGTAGTATTGCATATTTTATATATTAAAAAGACATCAATATGATTCTAAATTTTTATCATTTACAGGTGTTTTCAATTGTTTCCAATGATTTCGTTTTAAATGAAATTAATATTAATGACTCTGAATTAGCTTCAATTTCCTGGAGAATTAATGAGAATTCAATAAAATTATACAATTCCAAGTTTCAATATAATTTAGATAATTTACCCTTTGGTTACGAGTTAAATAATTTGAACATTTATTGGTTTAAAATAGAAAATCATCAGCCATGGGTGCTCGTTACTAAAGTTTCAATACATTGTGAAAGTATTAATTTTGAAAATTCAGATACTCTTGGAGATTGGTTGAAAAAGACTTTACATCAATTTCGCTTATTTAAATCTGTTGATATTTCTGGTGTTGATAACAATAATAGAACATCAAGTACAATTTGCATTACAGATGATTTCAATAATGAAATAAAAAAAGGATTTAATGATAATAGAATAACGTCTTATGGCCCACATTCATCTATTTTTAGTGATTTCATGCCACTTGAACTGGATTCTTTTTGGATTGTATCACAAGCAGGTACACATAGGTCAGGAGGTTCTATTTTTAATGGTCAAACGGTATTTTATTTCTTTTTAAACATCTTAATTTTCAAACATATTTTATCTGATGTTACAATCAAATCATTGCCACACATCAGTGAATTAAAGAAGCTAGAAAAACCAAAAACAAGAAGTATTTTGCTTGATAACTATAGAATCTTCTTATCTGCTAAAATATATTTTTCACCTAGGAGTTTAGTTAAATATTGGGATCATGATGATCCAATTATAACTTACTTTTTTGAAAATTACGACATACAATTTGCTATTGATGAAACTGACAAAGAAATGAATGGTATAGTTGAATTGGGTTCACATGCTGCTGCAATTTCTGCTGCAAATTCAAGCTATAATACCTCTATTGCTGCTACAATTATTGGCCTAATTGGGATTATAGGGACATTAGCAGGCATTATATCGGCCATTGATAACCCTATTTTACCGGTTCCATTTGAAACTAGAGGTTCAATAATCAGGCTGTCTTTGATTATTGGAACTAGTTTAATAATGTTATTTATTTCTGGTTTATTTATATTATTTAGAGAAAAGTTGATAGATATATTACATAAATATTTCGATAAATTTTTAAAATAGCTGTATAATACATTGATTTTCAAATTATTATATACATCTTATATGTAAATATTTTTTTTATGAATTTAAATAATTTCTTATATTTATATTGAAAAACAGGGGTAGCTGAAAACCTTTCTAGAGTAGGCAAATAATCTTCATAATTATGAAACAAAATGATTTTTTAAAAAAAAGCAACCTTTCGCTAGAAGATATTGAAAATACCAACAGCGAAGTTTTACAAAGAATCTCAAATGATTTAGCAAAACCAGATGTAGTTGGTTTGGGTCATGGATCTCATAGTTCATCATCTGGCAGAGGTCATAGTTCATTTGTATCAGGTTCTGCTGCATCTAAAAAAAGCTCAGAAAACAAAGACAAATAGATTTCTAACATTTTTATAAAAAACGAACTTAAATTTTTTTAAGTTCGTTTTTTTTTCGTAAATTTTAAATTATGATTAAGAAAGGACTTAACAATCTATGGAGTATTCCATTTTATTATTCAGAATTTAAAAATTCAAAAAAATTAAATAATGAATTAACAAAAGTTATTAGAGGTATTGATCAGGAATTTGATTCAAAAAAATCATTTAAAATCGCTGGATTAGAAAAAGGATTAACTACAAAATGGCATGCTTATAATTTTCTTGATATTGAAAATAAAAATGTAACCGCACTTAAAATATTTATAAAAAATCAGGTGAAGGAATATTTTACAAAATTAGGTCATAAAAACACTTCTTTAATGTATCAGAGTTGGGCTAATAGACTAAACGAAGGTGCGGTTTTAAAAAGACATAGTCATGCAGGTCCTTATAGTTACATATCTGGTGTTTATTATGTAAAAACTAAAAAATCATCAACCATTTATCATTTACCCTTAGATACAAGAATCCCAGGTGTTGAAGATTTTTGCGAAACAAAAATAGAAATCAATAATATAGAAGGAGGCTTAGTTCTTTTCCCTTCTTTTATTGAACATAATTCAACCCCTACTCAAAATAAGGAAGAACGAATTACAATTGCCTTTGATATATTATATACCCCTCCATTAGATAAATTCCATAATAATTTCAATGAAAAAGTAGTTTCAATATTTTAGACTTATGAATATTAATGATATAAATAATTTAGATTTTGGTGATGATGAGTGGATTTACCAAAAGGATTTAAGATTTTTACAAGAGCTTATTGTAGTTCTAAATCATTTCAGTAAAGAATTTCATAGTGAAACGCTTGAGGGAAAGATAAAATTTATAAAAAAAACTAATTCTGATATTTTAAGCAAAGTTTTTTTATCTCCTGAGGGTAGACAATATATAACATTATGTTATTTAGCAATTAAATTTAACAATTCGAATCAAATTATTGTTAATTATTCAAATTGGGTAAATATAGATTCTACTAATATATTACAGTATCTAATTTCAAGATTAGACTTGTTTATAGTTGGAATTAAAATGTTATCAAAGGAAAATGAATCAGTTAATTGCAGTTTTAAACTTCCAGAAACCGGAATTATTCCAGGTACACATTATGGATGGAATATAATGAACAATGCCAATGATTTAATTACTAATAATATCGATATATATGTAGATTATCATTCAAATGAAATACAACTATTTAATTTAATTGGAGAAGAATTAATATTAATAGACTCTTTTAATATTAATAATATAAGAAATGATTATTTTTTCGAAATCCCATATTCAAAAAAGTACCCAATTTCAATCGATATATTTTCACAAGTTGCTTTAATTAATTTTAACGGAAGGGAACAATTAGACAGATTTATTTCAATAGATAATCCTAAAAAATACTACCCTCACAAAGAACTTTATAATCAGATAGAAGTTTTAGAAAAAGCATTAGATTATATAAAAATCTCTTGTCCATCAATAATCAATTATTTTATCGATATTGATAATTCCTTTGTCCCTTTAGTTCCTCCAGAAGGAGCTTTGCCAAGTAGTAGTAATTCATCTATAGATACAATGTACTGGTATTCTGTATCTAAGAGCCCATTATTAGTTGCAGAAATGATTATACACGAGTATAGTCATCAGAAACTATTTAGACTACAAGATATAGATCCCTTAATCGATAAAGAAAAACATGGTTCTGGTTGGGAAGATTGTAAAATTTATTCACCATGGAGAGATGACCCAAGACCAATAAATGGGGTATTTCATGGTTTTGTTGTTTTTTCTGAAGCTTCAAATTTTTGGATAAACTTAATTGAAAAAGGTAATATATCAAATGAAGAAAAAGACATTGCATTTAGAAGATTTGCAATGTTAGTGAAGCAATTAAAATATGCATTTGATTCTCTTAAAGAAACATATTTTACAAATACTGGAGAGAATATATTTAACTATTATGCAAATAAAGTGAATAATGAATTTCTAAAAATAGTTAACGAAAAGAAACTTTATAACTTAGAACCCTTTTTTATGGAATTTCATGATGAAATTATGGATAATTCTAAAATCACAATTGGAGAGATAGTAGATAGCCATAGATACACTTGGTTAGAAAAAAATAAAATTTAATGGTACCAATTTCTGGTTTTGTAGTTAAGATAGCTAGTAGATGTAATTTAAATTGTTCCTATTGTTATGAATACAATATGGGGGATGACAGTTGGAAGTCTATGCCAAAGACAATGAGCATAGAAACCATGTCTAAAATAATGGATCGAATTAAAGAGCATTCATTAAAGCATGATTTTAATAATATTTCAATTTCTTTACATGGTGGCGAGCCGCTATTAGTTGGTATCGATAAATTCAGAGATTATATAAATGTTATAAAAAATAATCTTGATGGTTATAGATACACCATAGGAATGCAAACAAATGCAACATTAATAGATAAGGAGTTTTTAACCTATTTTGAAGAAAATGATATCTATGTTGGAATTAGTTACGATGGTCCTCCAAAAGTGAATGATTTAAATCGTTATTATCACAATGGAAAAGGCTCATCCAAAGACGTTGAAGTTGCTTTAGAGTTATTAAAGGATTCAAAGATATTTTCAGGAATTTTAACTGTCATAGATGTAAATACAAATCCAATAGATACTTGGCGCTATTTAGCACAATTTGAACCACCAATTATTGATTTCTTATTACCACATGCTAATTGGGATAATCCACCATTAAGTCATGGAGAAAACAACTATGTAAAATATGGAGATTGGATGATTTCAATATTTGATGATTGGTTTAATGGATATAAAAGCCATATAAGGATTAGATTCTTTGAGGAAATATTATATAGATTATTCGGTCAAAAGGGCTCTTTAGAGTCCTTAGGTACCGAAGAAGTTGGTTTAATTACTATTTCCTCTAATGGGGCATATGAACAAGTGGACACTATGAAGTCTGTATATCCTGGTGCTCAAAATATAGGCTTAAACATAGAAACTAATGATCTAGATGAGGTTTTATTACATAAGGGTATTAAAGATAGGCAAACTGGCAAAAATGGGTTATGTACAAAATGCCAAAATTGCAAGGTTGTCAATATTTGTGGTGGTGGTTATTACCCGCATCGCTATTCAAAAATTCTAGATTTTGACAATCCATCCGTTTATTGTGAGGATTTGTACAAATTAATTACACATATTGAAGAAGCAGTGATTTTAAACACTCAAAAAAGTCAAATTAAGCAATGATCGAAAGTATAAAAAAGAAAAATTATACTATTGGTCAATTAGAAAAATTAGTTGACTATATAGGGTTATTACAAACCAGAGAAATTTTATCTGCATGGGCAGGACATAAAGTTGCTAGAATTGCATTAACAGATGCTAAAATTAAAAATGCTATCAATCTTTTATCTTCAATCGGGTTACATATAGAAGTTAAAAAATCTAAAATATTTTTAAAAAAAGATATTGGTAAAGCAGGCTGGTCAAATAAGTTTTTAGAAGGGGAAAATTTAAATTCAAATTTGGGCGAATGGTTGCTATATGTTAGCAATGATCAACAAAAATCATTTAATTCAATGAAGGCAGATGAAAATGAAGATGAGTCTGCATTGGGAGAGGATCTAGGTATTCCAAATTGCTGCATTGATTTTTATGATAGAAATAGGGAAAGGGCATTTCAAAAGCAAAACGATTTTGTACCATTAGTTTTAGAAAATACAAAAGGAGATGGCCCTTATAATTTTTGGAATAATTATGTTACTCAATATTTTGGGTATTCGTTACTAAGTTTTTTTCCTTGTTCATTTAATTGTAAAAATGCAGCAAATTTTGCTCAAAATACGTATGAATTGCTAAATTCATATTTACCTTTTTATGCAAAAAAAACGGTTCATTTTCAAAAGCAAAATTTAATTTATACCGAATACAAGGGTATTCATATGTATGAAAATTCAAAATACATTAAATCTACGAAGACTTTAGATTTGAGCAATACAATATTTCATTCCACATTAAAGTCTAAAGCAGCAAGTTTAAATAATTATCTTGAAGCAAAGCAAATATTTATATTAAATAAAAATAGCCTTAAAATTATTTATAAAGATCAATCAGTTAAATACTTTGATAGTCCTAACATTTCTAATTGTATTTTTAAGTAATGAACATAAAAAAAGATATAGAAAATCTGATAAATTCAATATCAAGTATTGAAGATCGTCATCTACTTGAACTTATTGCAGTTTATGATGGCTTAAAAGATGTCATGAGAATCCACATTAATTATCATAGTGAATATGAGGCTTTAAAGAGTTTCGGAAATAAATACAACTTAATAGTTGGTCATACCCCATTTAAGTTAAAAGTAGATTGGACTAATGATATTGGTGATACCTTTTTAAAAAGTGTTTCATGGGAAGATAATACAACCGAAATGTTCGTCGCTTATATATCAAGTAATGCTAAAATTATTGATAAGGCACTTACTATTGAGGTAGATTCAACTAATTTAGAGGCAGGGTTTTTATATCAATACCCAAATTGTTGTTGTATTAATTATGATAAAATATCTAACGGAGAACTTTGGTCTACTTTACTTTTAGAGAATTCAAAAGGGACCTTTTTTAGTCCATGGGCAAATAAATTATCTTATTTAGTTTATGATTTTTGTCTATTTCCAGATTATTTTCCTTGTTCTCTTAACTGTAATGGCACTATACAATTAAGCAAAGACTATTTTAATTTGGCTTTAAAATATGATTTAGAGAAATTTGCAAAATTACAATTAGATTATATGTCTGGCTTATATTTAATTAATGAAGATTTAATTATTTCAACTAAATCTTATCAAGTTGAAGATCATCATATAAATATTAATTTAACAAATTCAACAACTTACAATATTGCTAAAGATAATTTGTTTAATAATCTAACCGATGATAAGTATTTAATTGATAGTCAAGATGGCAACTCATTTATAACCATGTGTGACCAAAAATATAGAATTTTAATTTTTGAATAATAGTATAAATATATTAAGTATTGACCTAGATGCTTTTTGGGAAAGCGGAGAAACAATTTATGTAAATAATTTCAAAAAATTATTACCTAATCATTTAGAGATACTCAATTTGTTTAAAAAACTTACATATAAACAAATTAGCTACGGCATCGATCATAATGAAATATTGCAATTAATTGATATGTATCCTAATTCTAATTTTAATATTTACAATTACGATGCGCATCATGATTTATATGCATTAAATAATAATATTTGGCTTAATCCTCTAAATATTAGAGGTAAAAAAGTAGATATAGGCAATATGTTTTTTCAATTAATGAGAGAAGACAAGATAATCACATATAACTGGATCGTTAATACCAATGTTCATAATACCTTAACCGAACACGTAAAGCAACATATCGGTAAATCATATTTAAAGAAAGTAAACATTATAACAGCTGAGAATTTTTCTAGTAAAACACATTTTGATCATTTATTTATTTCAATATCGCCAGAATGGATTCCAAAGAATAATTTAGATTGGATTATTTCAATGATCAATTGCTTTAAAGAACTTAACGATATTGAAATTTATAATTTAAAGCAAAAGGTATTACATAGATGGAGTCTTGGAGATGATAATATTTTAATTAATGCTGATAGATTTTATTTTAATTATCAATATGTCAAATAACATTTTAAATAATTCAAGATTATCAATAGGGCTATATCAAGGGCCAGATAATGATGAAGTTGATCAATATCTTTATGATGTTATTGATAATGCAATGAAAATGGGCATTAATAATTTCGATGTCGCCCCAAATTATCGTAATACTAGATCCGAATTAGTTTTAGGAAAAATATTAAGTAAAAGCAACTCAGAAAATATTTTTGTTTCAACAAAGGGTGGATTTATACCATTTGATTTCTCAGATACAACAATTAATGAATCAGATTATATACACACCAACTATATTAATACATCCTTAGCAACAAAAGATACATTTGATTTTTATCATTTTCAATCTTTTGACCCTAGATACTTAGAATATGAGTTTAATAAGAGTTTACAACGACTAAATGTTGACAAAATTGATCTTTATTATATACACAATCCAGAATATTTACTTGCCCGAGTTGATAAGGAAACCTATTTAAAGCAAATGAATTCAGTTTACATTTGGTTAAAGCAGAAAATTGATAATAAACAAATTTTACATTTTGGAATTTCAACTTGGGATGGGTTCTTTTATGAAGATGCCAATAAACGCCTACAAATGATTGATTTTATTGAATTAGCAGTCAATCATAACATTATGGATCATTTTAAAGCAATACAGTTTCCATTTAATATTCTTAAAACTGATGCTTTTTCCAAAGCAACGCAATTCATTGATAATAATCATGTTAGCTTAATTCGTGCTGCAATCAAATATAATATTTCATGTATTACTAGTGCTCCTTATGGCCAAGGACAAATTAAGAATATTAATTTCCCAGACTTAATTAGTGATAACTTTTATGGCACTAATAATTTTCAAAAAGCTTTATCTTTTTGTTTATCCGCACCATATATTCAATCTGTAATTATTGGTACATTAAATTTATCACATTTAAATCAAGCTGTAGAAGTCCTAAATTATAATGGACATTCAGTTGATGCATTTTATAAAATATTTAAAAGTTAGTTATGCAAAATAAAATTTTTGAAACCGTTGAATTTATAGAAGATATCAATAAAATTAATATAAATCAAAGGCTAATAAAATATAGTTTATTTATGAAATTTATCATAAATAATGCTAGTGATGAAAAGATTGTTGAATTTGCTAAATTACAATATCAACAAAGTAAAGAAATACCAACAGGAGCATTAACTGCTATATTTTCTGATCCATCCTTTGGTTTTTGGCTCTATATTTCTAAATGTATCGAAAACCGACTAATCAATAATGAAGCTATTCCTAAATCAGACTTACCACACTTATTATTTTTAAATGATAATGATAATTTTATTTATTACCACTTACTAGATTTAAATAGATGGATTCTAGGGGCCTCTATGCTATCTCAAATCGATTTTAATGCTACAATACTGATTAGAGATAATAAAATATATATACCAATTTTAGGTTTAATTTTCAATAACATAAATGGTAAACAATCAGAAGAAGTTCAATTAGATTTTACAAGTAATACATTGAAAGTTGGTGATATCTTATGTAATGATATAAATAAGTATGTTAATCTAGCAAATCAAGGGGGTGTACATACTCATTTAGAGAATGAAAATATTTACATCATACCCTCACTTTTACTGTCTGGTGGTAAAGTACTACTTGATAATGAAGATCCATTTATTACCAGTTGTTGGTCTTCATTGTATAAAAATCCAGATGGAACAAAATATCAATTAACTACCAGAGAAGTAGTTTTAGCTAATTATGAAAAATTTTCAGAGGCCTGTAAGATTATATATAATGTTTGGCCTGAGATGGAATTCAATATTGCTAATACATTAAGAAATATCCATATTATTGAATCTCCATATGATGATAAACATGTCTCCTGCACAGCTGCTAATTTTTTTGGGTCAATTCTGGTTTCATTTGGCAACGAATATTTATTAGCCGAAGCTATTGTGCATGAATATTCGCATAATGTTTTGAATATGGTAATTGCAAATGGTGAAATGTTTAACGGTGACGTTCCTGAAGAGGAAATTTACTATTCCCCATGGAGAAATGACCCAAGACATATTTCTGGCCTATTACATGCTGTATTTGTTTTCAATAATGTCTGTAAATTATTTGATAAAATAATTAAAGACACTAACAATGATTTTGTCTATGAAAGACAAGCTTCTATTATTGTAAAGTTAATAATGGGAATTAAAGTCCTTAAAGAATTTGATTTTCAAACAAATTTTGCAAAGAATTTCATTTTAGATTTAGAGAAAGATATTAAAGGGTTTCAATTAAATTACTCCAAAGATGAAATTGATCATTATTATTCAATACAATTAAAACACTTAGAACAATGGATGAGTAATAATCATCACATAAAATTTAATGATAAAATATTAGTAAATCAATCGTTTTAAATATTTATAAATATATTTTGCACATTGAATTTTGCAACTTTGTTATCTTTTGCAAACAATGAATATTCGGATATAACTTTACTATAAATTATTTTATTATTTTTATTTATACAACTAGCTAATGTTTGACTAAAAAAAACATTAGATGCATCAATTTCTTTCTTTTTTACTTTCTCTATATTATATTGCTTTGCTTCTTGTAAATCCGAAATAAACATACCAGTAAAAATACCCTTTAGATGATTATTTTTTATAAATCTATTTGCATAACACCATAAATATATGTTTTGATTACTCCTTTTCAACACATGCTTACAATGATGATCTATGATATATTCTCCTTTATATTTAAACAAATCTAAATTTGATAAACCTCTACTGGTTCCATGCCCGATAAAAATTGTTCTAAAATGAGATTGTATTAATTCACATAGCTCATTTTTAAATAGTTGTCCTTTAATTACTTTGTAATCATTTTCATTTGAATATATAGATTTAAACACATTTGTACTTTTATCTTTTGGATGAACTATTAAAGTATTCATGATTTACTGTATAATATAATGATTTGCTTATAAATATCCATTTGCCAATAAAAGATATCTTTTAGTAATTGATTGTGTTTATATCTTAATTCTATTTTACTATAAATAGCCGGACAACCTAAAATTGTAGAATCATAATGATTATTTATTTGTTTTGCTTTTATTTCTTTGATACTTTCTTCCTTTAAATGAATAGGACATAATTTTTTATAATCATCAAAATCAGTATCCGAAAAGATAAAATTATTGGTATTATTAATTGCTTCATGTCTTAAAGATTTATATAATGAATCTATAAATTCATCAATTTCAATACTATTCATTATTTCTTTTTTATAATTTATACCTCTAAAGAATATTTTAAATAATGGAGCAAATTCTTGTTCTAAATTACCCTTCCAACTTTCTTTTTCAATATCACTGAGGTAATAAGATTCTATTTTAACATATAGTTCTCTCAATAAATATAATCTATTTGAAGAATTTATATTTTTTAAAAAAAGAGATTCGAAGTTTTCAATTTCTTTATTTACTAAATCTAACCAAAATTCATTAGCGATGGATAGTAAAATATCAATTTCATTTTCGCCCTCATTTTCAAAATCATTTATACCATATTTATTTGCCAATTTTATTGCATCATCATAGTTTGCCAACGAATTAATATTTATTGAAATCAAATCATTTTCTTCCTTATAATACAATAACTGATCATTTGTAATATTTACATTTTTTAAAAAATAATTCCAAAAAGATTCAATAATATTTATTTTGCATTGTTGTATTATAATTTTTGTTTCTAAAGAAATAGATTTATTTAATTTTTCATTTGGTTCATAATTTGAAATTTCAGCTAATTTCATTAAAATCCAATCTTCATTTAATAAGTTATTTTGAATATTTGAAATAATTTTAGAACTATCTTTCTTTATTTTTGAATTATCATTCATTTCTTTATTATTTTAACAATCCTGTTAAATCATTCAATTTAAAAATATGTAAATTTATACTATGAATATAAATAAATATAATAATATAGCACCTATTTATAATGAATTTAATGTCGATTTTTGGGGGTCTAAACATCAATTCCTTGATGTTGTTTTTAAATCAAATAATACTAAAAAAATTACATTAGATCTTGGTTGTGGTACTGGCAATTTACTAGATTATTATGAAAAGCATATTAGTAATTATGTTGGTGTTGATCATTCGGTTGAGATGCTAAGAATAGCATCAAATCAATATCCTAATAGTCATTTTATTAATGATAATATTTGCACATATTTTAATACTGATATAAAATTTGAAGTAGTTACTTCACTATTTGACACAATCAATCATCTTTTAGATAAAAAACATTGGGAACAACTTTTTAAAAATGTCTCATTAATGTTAAAAGATAATGGATTATTTGTTTTTGATATCTGTACAGTAAAAGATTTAGTGGAAAATTGGCCTGACCATTTGAATATTATTGACAATCATGAATCCTTAATCATCAGTAAGGGTGAATATAATATTGAATCAAAAATTTCGAAAATTCATCATATTCATTTTAATAAAAATAATGATGATAATTTATATATACGAAAAGATGATAGTATTGAGCATATATCCTTTGATATTGATGAAATTATTTCAATGTTAAATATAGTTGGGTTTAATAATATCGAAATTCTTGACTTAGATACAAACACTCCAATTAATAATAATACCAATGTTGCAGTTTTTTTATGTAAAAAACTATAACAACTATAATTTGATAATGACAGATTATAATGATATTATCAATTTAGTTTTCATTGATAATCAATTAGGTACAATATTTTATTGATCCATTTTTCTTATATACTCCTATTATAACTCCTTAGATTGAAAACTTACGTGGATCAGAAGAAAATGTTGTTACTTGGACAAAAGCGACTTCAAATTATTTTCTAGCAATAAGAACATTCTAATTTATTTTTATTATATTTAATTACAATTATACTGCGATACTTTAATTTTCTAAATGTAGTTTATGAGTTTTATTAATTTGCTTATTAACCATCATGATGAAGGCTATTTATCTTATAACGAAATTAGTAATCTCCAAAATATTAAGGAAGGTTGGAGGTTGCCTACAAAAGACGAGTTAAATTATATTTTTATAAACAGGGCTAAAATTGGTGGATTTGCTGATCAGATTATTAATCAAGATGGGATAATAAAATATCCAATTTACTGGTCCTCTACATTAGAGTCTAATGGACAATGCATTCAATCTTTTGGTAATGATGAACATGCAGGTTTTCAAGGCCAAAATTTTAATATAGAAAATTCTTTTTATGTGCGGTTGGTTAAAATGATAAGATCTATTGATATAATTGGTACGCCATTCAAAATTGATAATTTAGAAGTTGCACAATATGCTTTTCCTCACGAAGTGAACTGGGCAGATGCCCTACAAGCTTGTGCTTCACTTGGCAATGGTTGGAGGCTACCAACAAGATTTGAATTAAGTTTTTTATATAAATTTAAAGATCAGTTTGGAGATCCTTTGAATGGGATTTATTGGAGTTCCACAACTAAAACTGATACTAGCGCATATGCCGTGTCAATGTTGCATTGCCATCATTCATCATATAGCAGACTCTTTACTAAAAAAGTTCATGCCGTTAGGGGTGATCTTGAACTAAAAGAAACACCATCTACAAATTTTTCTGTAATGCCAACACATAATGATATCATTGGAATACCAATCAAAATTGACAGTTTAGAAGTTGCACAATATGATTTTCCTGAAAAAATGAGTTGGCAAAGCGCTGGATCAGCATGTGACTCATTAGCTAATGGTTGGAGGTTACCAACTGAAGATGAATTGAAGATTTTATATAATAATAAAGATAAGACTCGCTGTTTAGGTGATTGGAACTATTGGAGTTCTAACGAGTATGATAAGTGTTTGCCCGCGTTTAATCATTTCAAAAAAAATCCGAATAGAACCTACTACTACGGTATGAGATTTCGGAAATATGTTCGTGCCGTAAAATGCAATTAATAATATTGCCTTATCATTTAAAGTTGATAAACTAAAACTTCAACAATATGATTTTCCTCGGAAATTTCTTTTATGTCGCTTCTTATCTTATTTAGATATATAATATAAGCTATAAAAATGCCTATCAAGATAAGTTCATTTTGTCCTAGCTTTTTTAGTTTGCTCTTTTGATTTTATTATCTTCATAAGCGTGATCTCTTGAACAGTAGCCGCCTTTTTCTGCAATTCTATATGCACCATACATCCCTGCACTTTTTAATTCAGCACTTTCTAAATCATGATGCCAACCCTGTGCTTTTTGGTTACATCCAGATAATTTACATGAATTTGAGGAAAAAGAAGAACTAGAAGGGGTTTTACCATAATTTGATATTCCAATTATTGCAATAAGAATAGTTATTCCCCATCTTATTTTATTACTCCACATTTTATTCTTCCACATTAAATAAAGTCCAATTGGGAAAAAAAGAACCAATAAAATAATTACATAAGTTGGTTTATTATACCATTTTGAGTTGTCAATTTCATTCATAAAATAAATTTTTAGTATTGTAATCTAAATATAATAAATAATTTTAATTTATGTAGTAGCTAATATTCAATTATTGACTTTTTTATCTTTTTATTAGCATTCAATTTGTAGCTATTGCAACATAAATCATTGATTTTAAGATATTTAAGCTGGTGTTTAAATTAAGTATAACTAAGCTTTTTAAAGGCTCTTTTTATAACGGCATTTATCTCCACCCCAGTGTCTTCTTTTGTTGCCCAAATAATATTATCATTATCTAATTTAGATGCTATTTGAACTTTTTGGTTCTCAATAGGTTTGTGTTCGTGTTCAAAATTAGTAATCGCTTCAACTGGATCAATATTGGAATAAATGATTTTATTATAAGCAGATCTATTAGCATTTAAGAATAATAAAATTTCATCCTCATATTCTCCTGTTTTTTTATTGGTACTAGGAACAGTTAATTCTATCCTTAAGGTATCTATCGATTTGCAATATTCAAAAACAGCCTTCACATAAGCAAGTGCAAGTGAACATATAAATGCATTTGAGAATTCATTTTTTGCTTTTTGTGTTAAATTAAACTCACTTACTTCCTTTCCAGAGGCGGTTATTTTATAACCAATCTCAGGAATATATTTCATTTCCTTATCAAAACTAATACTGAGATCAGCTGCATTATTATTTAAGACATTAAATCCTACTTCGACTTCTGAGGGGTCAGCATCTACGAATTCATCATTTAAGCTAAAATTTATTGGAAATAACAGTTCAAGCATTTCTTCTATTGCATCTTTCTCCCCGTTAATCAATTTAGTATACCATTTTGTTTTTAATAACTCATTTTGTTCATGTGTTTTTTTCTTTTGTTCGAGTTCAACATGATACACTTTTAAATCTTGATTATATTTTGCTAATAAAATACTATAATTTTTTAAATTATTTTCATAATCTTCTTGTTCTTTAATTTTTCTAGCATTTTCCTCCCTTTGATGTTTTTCAAATGCTTGTTGTTTTTTCTCTTCTTGTTCTTTTTCAAAAATAATTCTCTTCGTTTCTTTTTCAGATTCTAACCTATATATTTCGGTTTGTTGAAGCGAAATGAATTCATTATACTTTGATGTTGTATAGAAGTTCTTTTTTACACCTAGGTAATGCAGTAAAGCAATAGGGAATAGAATTATAAAATATATAATCCATCCAAAAACACTTGGTTTGTATTGCTTCATCAATTCACAATATTGTTCTGGACTAAAGTTTACATATTCTTTAGCTTCTTTAAGTTGCTTATCTTCTTTAAAATGGAAATTTTTTAATTCAAATTCAAAATCTAATGCTTTAAAGTTATAGAGGCTTACCGCTTTAGGTTGAATCGGTTCTTTTACTACACTACTATTAAATCTGGTCTCTTCCTTAAATGAATCATGAAAACGTTTGTAGCTTGTAATACTTTCTGTTAAGTGTAATTTTGTAATACTCTTTATAAAAGTTTCATATGACTCTACTTCATTTTTCGCATTTCTAATTTTAGCTTCTAACTCCTCTTCCTTTTGAATTTTTATTCTAAGTGCTTCTTGTTCTCTTTGTCTCTTTTCTGTATTTCGCTGCCTAGCTCTTTGTTCTGCAATTGCTTCTTGTTCTCTTTCGCGAATTCTTTTAGCCTCAGCCCTTCTTCTTGCAACTGCATCGGCCTTCTTAACGCGCTCTCTCTCTTTTTCTCTTTCTCTTTGAGATCTTTCATAATAACTTAACTTTTTACCCATAAAATATTTATTTAACTAAAATATAAAAAGCTGATTTGTTCAATATTAAACTTAAAACAAGTGCATTTATATTATAAATGTATTAAATAATTTATTTATACGACCATTTTACATTATTTATCCCTTTTTGAATAAAACGCGACCCGGAACCTTGCAGTGACTAGTGGTTTAGACACGAATTTAGCATATAATTTTTTTTAAATTAAATTAATATGTTATATTTATATATGTAATGCCCCTATATTACTTATTATAAATTTTTTAATTAAAAAAAACATTATGAAAAAAGTATTTGTAATTGGGTTGTTGGTTCTTGGATTTAATCTCCATTCGAATGCACAAGCTAAATTAAGTTTACAAGGTGGTCTAAATCAAGCTAGGGAAAAATATAGTGGAGATGGTGTTAGTGTGACACTCGGCACAAGAACTTCAGTTAATTTTGGATTAAATGCTGATTTTGAAGGATCAGATAAATTTAATTTAAGAAGTGGATTATTGTACAATGGTTATGGAAGTAAATCTGGTGAAGATGGTGGGGTTTCAAAATTGGACTATCTTACTATACCTGTTTTAGGTAGATTTAAACTTGCCGAAGGCTTTTATGCATTTGCTGGTCCTCAAATAGGACTTTTGCTCAGTGCAAAATCAAAGTATAAAGGTGAAACAGTAGATGAAAAAGAATATTATAAAGGGACAAATATCTCTGCATTGCTTGGGGCAGAATATAAATTTACAGATAAATTAAGTTTAGGGGCTAGTTACAATGCTGGTTTAACAAACATAGGTAAAGACATGGATGGTGATGGTAAGCAAACAACTACAGGATTTAGTATAAACTTTGGTTATTCTTTCTAATTTTTTCTTAAATTATTTTAAGGCCATTAATTCATTTTAATGGCCTTTTTTGGTTCTAGAAAACAAGAATAAAAGTTGTGTCCAATTTAAATTGTAAAAGCCGCTTTATTCAACTGAATTAACAACTAATATTAATTTCCTTTACTCTTTTTTATATTTTTTAGAGAAAAGCTCGCACAGAACCAAGCAGGATTCATTGGTTTGGATACAATTATTTGTATATATTTATTTTGTAATATAAATTAATATATATAAATTTACATATGTAATGCCCCCATATTACTTATTATTAATTTTTAATTAAAACAAACATTATGAAAAAAGTTTTAGTAATTGGGTTGTTGGTTCTTGGCTTTAATCTCCATTCGAATGCACAAGCTAAATTAAGTGTACAAGGTGGTCTTAATTTAATGCAAATGAAAGCAAGTGCAATGGGTTTATCAATTGAATTTGATGCAGATGCTGCTTTAAATCTTGGTGTAATTGCTGATTTTAAAGGAAAGGACAATTTCAATTTAAGAAGCGGTTTATTGTACAATGGATACTCTAGTAGTTTAACTTATGATGGTGAAAAACAAAAAACCACAGTTAATTATTTAAGTGTGCCTTTACTAGGAAGATTTAAAGTTTCAGAAGGATTGTATGCGATTGCTGGTCCTCAATTAAATTTTTTATTAAGCGCCAAAGAAAGATATGATGGAAGTACTTCTGATGATTTGAAAGATGCAATAAAAAGTACTAGTTTCTCAGGTATATTCGGTGCGGAATACCAATTTTCCGATAAGTTTAGATTAGGTGTAAATTACACAGCTGGTCTAAGTAACATTGCAAAACAAAGATTATTTGATTCCGAAGATGTTGGGAAAGTAAAGTTCAATGGCTTTAATTTCAATATTGGAGTTTCTTTCTAATTTTTTCCTAAATTATTTTAAGGCCATTAATTAATTTTAATGGCCTTTTTTGATGCTTGACAACAAGTATATGATGTTGATTAATTTATAGTTCTATTTTTTATAATTTAATTATATTACATCGGTAGCGTGTTTGCCATATGTTGGGAATTCCTGAGTGTACCATATATCATTATTATTTTTGCTCTAAAATAATTGATGAAATTCCCCAAGTCGTTTTATATCTTCAATTGGAAGGTGATAAATAGCATTACTTTCAATTGGAACCATCGTTCCGAGCAAGCCTTTATAAAAGATGCCAAGAAGGAGTAGTTAAAGTATAAGAAAACCTTAGCAGCTGAATTTTTTTTATTTAGCGCTAATTATTTTAGGTCCCATAGGAAGGGTATAACCTAAACTCAAAATAAATTCTAAGGTACCAAAACCTTGTTTGGCCTTACCTTTGTAAACATCTAGGTTATAATAATAAGCGTAGTCTAATTTACCAGCAAACTCAAGATATAATTTTTTACGAAAGGTGCTTCTTAATGCATATTCAAATCCCGTATTCCAACCACCAAACTGAAATCCTTTATCATTATTTTTACCAAATAATTTATTTTCTACATGTGGAATTAAGGGCCCAATACCTGCTTTCGCTAAACCATCTATAGCAATGAAGTCATTAGATATTTTTTTGAAACGTTTTCTTTTTACAATATTGAAGAGTAAAAAGTTAGCACCATTGTTTAAATAATAATAATTTTCAGCAGCCCCCTCGCCCGATTTAGTAAAAATAAAACTAGAATCTATTCTAGCACCATTATAAGTGCCAGTCATACGAATAAGTTGATTGTCTTTAAATAAGGCCTTGGTGTGATCGAAATTTATTTCAAAGGCTAGGTCTTTATTTTTATCAAAGAAATACCCCAATCTATAATTGTATTGAGGAATACTTAAAGCTTTATTAAATAATCCATCGTCCCAGCCTGGGTTGTCTACCAGCATGGTATTTTTAAAGGTAAAATTATTTTTTAGTTCAGGCTGGTTAATTGTTACATTGGATAGTGTGAAATAATCTTTATTATATCCCCAAGAAAAATAAAACTCACCTTTTCTTTCCGTTTTTTGAGCAGTACTTGTTTGCACTAAGATCATAGCTAAGAATACGAATAGATATTTTTGCATAATTGTTGGCCAGCTGGCTATTTTTGCAAATTTACTTATTAATTGAATACATATATCAGATAAACAAAGTCAATAATTCCACTTCTTCACTTCTATTCACTCCTGTTTCCCAATAAAAACACAAAACCTGGCCGGGTATTACATCTTCACCACTTTAAATTGTTGATTTATTTTATTATCATTTGAAGTGACTCTGATTAAATAAGTACCTGCAGATAATTGACCTAAAGTAATTCTACTTCCTGCGGTGAGATTAAGTTGACTCGCCACCTTAGTTCCTGTTGTGATATCTAACACTTCTATATTTAATCGTTGATAGCCTTTCACCATAAAATCAAAATAGAGTATATAATGAAATGGATTTGGAGCTATTTTGATATATTCATCTTTACTCAAATTGATTATATCTGTTACCAAATAATAGTATGGAGTGCTCAATGCACTAGTACATCCATTTTGGGTAGTTTTAGCAGAATAGGAACCAGGATTTGCAGGTTTAAATTTTTGTGTGGTATCCGTTATCAAAGAACCATCTTTATACCAGGTTGTGCCTGTTACACCCGATAACAAGAAATTGGCAGTGTCCCTAGATAAGGTGGGAGCGGAGGGGGTTGCATATTTTTTTATCAAAATAGTGTCTGATGAAATGACACATCCCAAACTATCAGTCCTTGTCACAAATAATTTTGTACTATCTGTAAATGTTTTATTACTTACATTGGTTACATCACTTTTTGTTCCATAATACCATTTTAGTGAATCCCCCTTATTAATATTAGTTATACTAAGTTTTAATGAGTCGCCTGAACAAAATGAAAACGTAGAAGTATTAAAAAGAGGTTTTATTAAATTATTACAAAATATAATTGATGCCTCATATAAATTAAAGGCACTGGTTGTTGTATCATTACAGTTATTTGTTGTGCAATTTTTTTCAAATCCAACAAAAGTAAGTTTGCCATTTAAAAGAAATCCTTTTAATGCTCCCATATTCCATAAATTACCATCTGGTGTTGTATTCCTACTTATTTCTATTTCATTAGTCAATGGAACCAGTTTGCCTTTTTCATTCATCCAAACTGCCTTGTTTAAAAGAATTTTATTATTTCTACCAATAACTAAATGATGTTCTCTTCCGTGCATGATTATGTCTTGCCATCCATCATTATTTATGTCCCCCACTTCAAATTCTCTAAAACTAAACGAGTCTTCAACACATTCTATGGCTTGTTTCGGAATAAAATTTGCATCTCCATCATTCTCCCATATTTGAATATATCCCCCTGGTTTACCAGATGCAGTTTTACCTTCACTTGCAATTGCAAGATCCATAAATCCATCTTTATTAAAATCTGCTGCTTTTATTGATGTCGCACCTTGTTCAGGGATTTTAAAAACACCTAATTCTTTATTTTCTTTTAGAAATTGATATTTCTTTAGAACTGGATTGAATTTATAAATTGCGAAACTGAATCTAATAGAAGCAAATTGGGGGTTTGGATTTTGCCCATAATCAGCTTTAATTAGTTCGGGTCTATTATCACCCATTATATCTGCTAATATAATTGCACCTTGTTGATGGTTGCCCTTCCATGTTCCATCTAAATGAGCATCGGATATGATTTCTTTATTTTCATCAAAGTTGCTATCTGATTTTTGTGTAAAGGGAATAAAACCATCAACACCTGACCAGCCTTTTTGATCTGTTCCCATATGCATTCCAACTACATCCATCAACCCATCATTATTCATATCACCGGTAGCTAATGAATGAAAAAAAGCTTTATTTTTTGATAATTTTTGCCATTTTAATTTATCACCATCGGTCTTCATCACTAAGATATCCCCCAATGGCCATGGCTGTATTGCTTCAGTCCCATGTTGCGCAAATGCAATAGTACCTTTATTATCCATAAATGAATAATTTCTAACACCATCAAGTAATACCTCTTTATAGTAGGATTCATATATCCATTTGTTATTTTTTTTAATAAAATGTAATGAAGGTCCAGGGATAGAATCATCTGCAGGTATAATCACTAAATGTTCCTTGTTATCAACAGTATATAAAACAATACCACAAACCGACTGTAGCAAATTCTTACTTAACCTTGAAATTGTTTTATATTCCTTTGGAATACTATCAACTAAATTAAAATTATACTTGGTTAACTTAATACTTGTTTTGTATTGCCCACTTGCAGATAGCTGAATGATAGACAAAAGAATGGGTATGAAAATACGCATCTTTATGAGTGCATTTGTAACCATTTTACCCAAAGCAAGAGTACTATATTTCATAGTTTAAATTTTAAACTATCCTTTGGGGGTATTCAAATATATGATTTAAGTAACATAGAAAAATCCTCTCGAAATCCACCCCTTCACCTCCATTCACCACTGTTTTCCTTCCAAAAACTCAAAACCTGGCCTAAACCTCGCCAGAACTTACCTCAAGCAAAAAGGGTCTAGGCTTTTAACAGCAAAAACCCTTGATAATGTTGCCTTTTGGCTGTGGGGGCACTTGGGCATGATCCTGCCCCCCCCTGATTAAGAGGGTTTCTGGTAGTGCGCAATAACTTTTAATTTCATTAATATTTCAATTTAAAATTTTTATTGATCTTAAATCCCTTTTTTGTATTCTCCCACCAAAAGACGCCTCCTTTTAGTGCAAAATCAAAATATGAAGGCGAATCAGTAGATGTCAAAGAAGATTTCAAAGGCACAAATATATCAGCTTTAATTGGGGCAGAATATAAATTCTCAGATAAATTTAGTTTAGGTGCTGGTTACAATGCTGGTTTAACAAACATTGCTAAAGGCACAGATGGTGATGGCAAGTTAACTTCGAATGGATTTAGTATTAACTTGGGTATTTATTTCTAATTTTTCTAAAATTATTTAAGGCCATTAATTCATTTTAATGGCCTTTTTTATGGATGATTGAGAAATAGGATATCAGTCTGGTTACTTTATAGTTTAATAAACATTCATCAAAGATTAATTGCAGGGAGGATTAGTCTAGGAACTAAATGTGTATTAATAAATTTTCAAGAATTAAAATTCGTTGACGTAAAAAACTAATGTACTCATGATTTGAATAAATTTTTATAAAATCTTTTGGGCATTTATGGCATGCACACTTAAAAATAGAAGAATTATTAAAGAAAAAAATTATCTCACACAAATATTTATAATATAATTTTAATATATTATATTTAAATAATTGTTTTAGTTTTACTTTAATAAAAGTATTTTTTATTTATTTGGAACTATACTCTTAATATTATCCAAATCTTTTAATAATTTATTATGAATCCTAAAATTTTAAGAATATTAAAAATAATATTTGTTTTTGTACTGCCTATTTTATCTATTTTTATAGGCTCATCATTAGGACCAAAAAATTGTTTTATTGCACTATGTTTTTTATTACTGAGCTTAATTATTTTAGCAATTTTATCTATTGTTATTACTAAAATTTACTCAAAAGAAACTAGTTATAAATTTTTACAAAGTAAATTTTTTACATTACTCTTTAAGTTTGGGTTCAGACTAATTATTGTGATGTTTAATTTTGCTATTGGGCCATTTATTGGATTTTCGCTTAAAGGAATTTTTTATTTCTGCTTTTTAATTGGCCTAAATACTGCATTTTCTCCATTAGAAGATGATAAAAAATTAGAGGATAGAATTGATGATTTAGGTAATGACAGTAGTTTATTTTTTAAATTTATTAGTCTTCTTTTATTGATTATAGGCGGATTGTGGGTAGAAAACTTTTAGATATAATATTAAACATGAAAAATATAAATTTCAAAATTATAATAGGACTTTACATCTTAACATTAGTTAGTTGTGGATATTCATCTAAACCTATATTTACTGATAAAGATTACAAAAACATAATCGGTAAGTCCATTAAAATTACAAATTTAGAAATTGCTCAATATGATTTTCCAGAAAAATTAAATTGGGATGATGCTAATAAGGAATGCAATGCATTGGGTGATGGCTGGAGATTACCTACTGAAGATGAGCTTAATTTTATATATAAAAACAAGGATAAAATTGGCAGTTTTAGTAATAGCCATTTTTGGAGTAATACAGTAATGGTATGTTTCAACTTTTGGCATACAATATTAATTCCAGTTCAAAGCTCATTAAATGATAAGGAAAGTAAACATAACGTTCATGCATTACGTTCCTTTTAGTTTTTGATAATAAATGTATCATATGTGTTAATTTGCTGCAATTTTAGGCGTCGTTATTTGTGAATAGGAATTGCCAACTTAACTATATTCTAAGAAGCACATCCTCCCTTTTAACGGCGTATTCATTTAAAGATATCAAGCCAGTATCAAGCATAGATTTCAACACTTGCAACTTCTTAAATGAATCATCTGATTAATTTAAGAAGTTTTTGGCCCCCAATTTTTTACTAGACTATGTCGTTTTATCAGCCTTCCCATCCTCATTAATATCATTTATTACAACATTAGCAATTCCGTCTTGATTAGTATCTGCTATTATTGTATCTATTCTTCCATTGTGATCAGAATCAACTGCTACTGTATCTATTATACCATCATGATCAGTATCGTAAGCAATCATATCACTAATACCATCTTTGTCACTGTCTATGAATAATGTATCAATTTTGCCATCACCATCTGTGTCAAAAGAATCTTCAATACCATCTCCGTCTGAATCAATCCCATAACTATCATCTTTTTTATTTAATAAACTTTGAAATAAGTTGTAAATAGCCCACACAAAGAGAATAATAGAAAGTAATCGCTTAAGTTTAGTTTTCAATGGAGATTTTTCAAAAAATATACCAGCTATTATAGAAAAAATAATACCAATAAATGGCATAATTAAAATTAAGAAAGCGATACCCTCTGAACCAGCGATCCTGAATAATATTACTGGTAAAATATAAAAAATGTTATTAAAAAAAGAAATTAAAGAACCAATCTTAATATATCCAATCCATGACAAAATAATTCCACTTTTATACCTGAATAAATAAAAAGCATAAGAAATGGATATTAAATTTGCAAACATTATAAAGTTCATTGCTGAACTATATCCAGAAGTTAATTTTATGCATAATAAAGGGATAAGAGAAAATAGAAGTGTTAGGAATGAAAATTTAGTTGAAAATTTTAAATTATTTGATTGATCTAATTTTAATAAATTTTTGTACATAATATTTTTATGAAAAGATTTTAACGAATTCGATGACATATTAAATATACATAAATATATATACGATTAAATTTATATAATTTTTATACAGTCTCTAGGTGAAGTTTCATTATTTAGACCGCCTAGTAGAAATCTATCTCTATCATTAGATCAAAAGGTAGGTACATAAAAAAAGCAGCTACAAAAAAGTCATTGAAAAATTGTTTGTAACTGCTTGATTATTAAGTAGTTGTCCCACCTAGGATGATCCTGGGACCCCCTGATTATGAAGGTTCCTAGTGGTATTCCATACCTTTTCTTGATAATCAATAGGGTACAAAATTGAAATAGATTAATATTTCTCATATTTAACCAGTTTTAACCCGTTTTTAGAGAAAATCTGGCCGGGAACTTGGCCGGGTTTTATTTTATTAATCTAGTCCCCTTCTTTGTATTATCATCCCAATTATAAAAGATATCCCACCAATTAGTAAAACTCATATCATTATCTTTTAATGTATTGTTATAACCAGGGATAGACTGCCACCAATAAATAAACCATTTAGATTGTGCATCATTTGAGTAGTTTACTTCACCAGTTGAAAATGCACTAGCAGATATCATATTTACCGTAGATTCAAATGCGTATTTTTTACCTAACCAAGTATCTACATTCACGTTAACAAATGTTCCTCCAGATGGCTTCCATGTTTCAATATCGGATAATACTGATGTCTTATTCCAATAGTCATATTCAGATGTTGAATTTGGGCACCAATGTGTTTCTCCTAGACTAAATCTATTTAAAGAAGTTCTAGTACGATTATTTGGAACAAAAGCCTTTGTCCATAAAATTCTATTCGCTGTTGCTTCTTTATTGTCTATGTATGTTAATTGTGCTTCTAGTTGATGTCCTCTATTGTGTAAATCGGTATCAACACCTCTTGTCCCATTATCCCCATAAACAACATAAGTAGTATTATATCTAGGTAAATCAGTTAATCCTCCACCTCCATTTGAAACATCTAATCCAAGAGAGTTTGTTAAACCTGGAGACATATTTGATTCTGGAACATTATAACTAAGGACCCCAGCTTCTTTAGGGAATGTTGTAACCCAAACCTCTTTTACACCAAAATTATTAACATAGTTTTTTAAATCTATTCTGTTAAATAAATCATTAAAATCAATATTATACCAATCTATTAATACTGGGTTGTTGATTTTATCATCATTGTCATTTGTAGTTGTATCGACAAGTTTTGTACCAACTTTTATATACTTAATATCATAGACATTAATATAACCAACTACATCAATATTTACATAAGGCTGTACTTTATTTGAATTATAATCATGATATCTTGTACTTTCTTCAATTTCATATTTTTCAATTATTTTATCAGTTAAAATTTTATTTTTTGCTCTTTCTAATGTGTATTTGTGAGCTTCATCCCATGCAATCATAGGTTGTAAAGTCCTGTCTTTATCTAAGTATATTCCATCTGCTGTTGGCAAATAATTTACAATTAATACAGGGACAGTGATAACGCCCTTATTTGTAGATTTTAAACGACTGTCAACTTTTAATATTTCTATATTTGAAACTAGAAATTCATCTTCTGTAGTTAAATTATTGTAACTAACCTGAATTTTTATGTTTCCAGGTTTTAGACCTATCATATTTTTATCAGTCAGTAAACTTACACCAGAATTTGATGCTGTAATTTTAACACTATCACTTAAATCAATTGTTGTACCATTTGAATAAACACCTTTCACAACATATTTATGTTTCTTTGAAACTATAAGTGTGTCTAAAAGGTTGTCAATCTTCAAAGAAGTAATAACCATTTTTTCAAAAGTACAGGTCAAATTAATGGCTTTTGAAACAACTAGATCTAAGGGTGATTTATTAGTTGTATCATCTCCAGACCATTTTTTAAATTGGAATCCTGCACTAGGTTGTGGAGTTAATCTAACAGTTGTTCCAGATTTATAATTGGTAGCTGTAGAAGCAATCTTTATAATCTCTTCCTTTACAGTTCCAGATCCAACTATTGTCAAACTTAACGGGTATTCCCTTTTTTCAAAAACTGCTGTTACTGTTTTATCAGCATCCATAACAACTTTGGCTGGATTAGTTGTCCCTGTAAATCCACCAGTCCATTCTTTAAAAATATATTCTGGAGATGGAGTTGCCATTAAGTTGACACTTGAACCCATTTTATAAGCGCCTGAGGATGGTGTAACTGAACCGCCAACTTCTGGAGTTACATTTACAGTTAATTGTTTTTGAGAAACAGGTGATTCTGTTTTAGTACAGGAAATCAAGTAAAGAAAACCCAGCGCTAGGATTGCTTTTTTCATAGTTTAAATGTTTTAAACTATCCTTTGGGGGTATTCAAATGTATGATTAAAATTAATTAAATTAGGTTATAGATATTCCATCCATTACCCCTGTTTTCCCACTTATAACACAAAACCTGGCCCAAACTTGGCCAAAAATAAAAAACCACCTATGAAACAAATCATAAGTGGTTGATTTTCAAGTGGGCCCACCAGGGCATGATCCTGGGACCCCCTGATATGGTCAACTAGCTGATAATTATGTCTTTAGTAGGCATGGTTAACAGCTTTAGCTACTATAGTTAACGGATTGGATACCAAATTAGCTATAAAAAGAACTTGGAACAGCCTCTTCCATTATTAAAAGGGGTACTAAAAACCAAGTTATGTCCACAACACTTAAAACGTATTTCTTTTTGTACAAGGCTAAAGTAAACTCTAAAGGTTTAGCACCAATTATGTTTAGATTAAGATACCAGCAGCAGGTAGTACAATTAGCAACAGGGTATTTTATTAAACCAAGTAATTGGGTACAGGATAAAAACCTTGTAAAACCAACAGATGCAAACGCTACTGTAATTAATAAACACCTAAAAGACTTGGAAGTAAAGTCTTACAATATTTTTTCTAAGATGTTTCAAGATGATGATATCTACCTAAGGGGAATAATGGAACAGATAAAAGGTAAAACAGATGGACCAGTTAGTTTACTTCAACTTGTACACCAGTATAATCAGAAATTAAAAACAAGGGTTGGAACAGACTTAATGATTGCAACTTATAAAAAGTATCTAGGTACAGAGACTAAGCTTACTGCTTTTATTCAAAGTATGGGAAAGCAGGACCTAAGATTAAAAGAACTACGTATTAATTTTATAGACGATTTTAATACGTTTATGAAGCTTCATTATGGTAATGATCAAAATACTACATGCAAGCATTTAAAGAACCTTAAAACATACCTAAAATACGCTGTAGCTATGGAGTGGATAGCTAAGTCACCTTTTACTGAATATAGAGTGTCATATAAACCAAAAGAAAAACCTTACTTATCATTAGAAGAATTACACCGTTTAGAAAATAAAAGCTTTGATATTTACAGAATACAGTTGGTTAAAGATTTATTTCTCATACAATGTTATACAGGACTGGGATTTTCTGACTTAGCCGGGTTAAATGGAGGTAATGTTACTACTGGCATAGATGGGCATCAATGGATCATTCAGAACCGCTTAAAAACTGATATCAGAGCTGCAGTTCCTCTACTTCCTAAGGCTCTAGAATTAATAGTTAAATATAATCCAGATTACAAAGTGGATATTGATAAGCAGCTACTGCCATTGTATAATATACAGAGGTATAATGCATACTTAAAGGAAATTGCAGACCTATGTGGTATTACTAAAGTACTAAGTAGCCATGCTGGTAGAAGGACATTTGCTTCTACAGTTGCACTAAGTAATGGTGTGTCAATTGAGACTATTGCAAAAATGCTTGGTCATGCATCTACTAAAATAACACACTTGTATGCCAAAGTATCTGATATAAAAGTAGCTTCTGAGATGGAAAAGTTAAAAACTAAATTTTAATACGTGAAGGGTTATAATTTCTTCTCCATAATTACATAATAACCGTTTGCAGTTGTAAAAAGTAAAAGTGTAATAGTTAAAAGCAGTAGCCTGTATATTATAAGAAAAAGGTTTCCACTATCAGCTGGAATAATTTGAACTACTCTCCAGCCGTTAGCATTTTCCCTTTTAATTGCTTCATTTAATTTTCTTTGAGGAGATGAAGAAAATAGACCAATTATACCTCCAGTCAAGGCTACATTTACTACTTTGTTAGTTTGGTCTGCCTCTATTGGTTTGTTATTGTCATCTACATTCTTGCTAGCTTTTACACCTAGAAATATAATTAAAACTATAAAAGCCAATATTATCAACTGAAAAGTACCACCTTGAGGAGGAGCTTGTAAAATAATGCTTAGTGTAGTCATTGATTGTTATTTTAGTTTATACTGTAATCTATGGAATATATTACAAATAACCATTATTAATTAGTCAAGGGTTAAATAAAGCTTCTTTAAAAGATAAGGGGGTATCTATAATTCAAAAGGAAGTGGGGGACTTCTAAGTGGGGTACTACCCAGACACCTTTTTATCTTAACTTTTTAATGTTTAAGTCTAAAAAATAAAATTATAGCTATATTATCCATACATACTAAGGTTTAACTCAGTGTAATTTATTATTTACTTTTTGGCTAGTGTCGGTATACTCTTAAAGCGTAACTCCCACTTTTATCCACCGCTGTTAATATTATGAGCTGACAATGTTGCTAAATTCATTTTAATTTAGTCAAAATGAAAAAGGTAATAAAGAAAGATACTAAACCTATAAATTCTATTAATGCTTATCTACCTGAGAACTTAGATGTAGACAAAATACTTAGTAAGTACCAGATGACTAAGTCTATACACAATAATCATAAAGCTCGTATTTACTTCATATTAGACGGTTTATACCATATAAGTTTCAACCGAAAATGGAAGGAGTTTTATGAAGAAAAAGGTGGCTATCCTTTACAGGCAGCCATTTTTAAAAAACTATTGGGAAATGAATACGTTAAATCAATACAAATACTCATAGAAAATGGAGTAATAGAAAGTACCAGAAGTTACAAAGTTGGAGAACAAAGTAAACTATACAGATTTACAGTCAATTATACTGGTGTTGATGTCAAAATAAGATCTATCAGTAAGTTATCTAGTCCTATTATTTTCAAGAAGTTACTTGCTCATAAGGAAGCAGAAGAGAAAATAAACAGTCGTGAACTAAAAAAGATCACACATATAACAAAATGGTTTGATACTGGCTTACTTAGCATAGATTTTGTAAATGCAGATGCATTTGTAGAAACCTATTACAACGAACTGAATTACTTTACTCCAAAAGTACTCCCTAAAAAAAAGAGTTCTGAAGAAATTGAGAGCAGAAAAAACTATAGGGTAAATAACTTATTAGAAGTGCTATGTAATCTTAAAGAGAAAAACTACATGTTAAGGATGAAAGGGGAAGATCATAGATTACACTCAATACTCTCAGCAACTAAAAAAGAACTACGTACTTTATTAACTTATGATGGTAAACCATTAGTATCAATAGACCTAAAAGCCAGTCAGCCTTATCTACTAGCTTATATATGCAGACCAGAATACTGGAAAGAAGAGTTTAAAATAGATATACCGGAGCTAGCTACTTATATGAGAGGTCGTAAGCTACAAGATACTTTATCTGATATCCTTATGTTTCCGGTTTTTTCTGAAAGTCAATACAGTATTGGGTTACATAGTGATACTTTTTCTGCATTTTCCTGGTCTGAGGACTTCTATCAGCATTTAGTTAACAAAGCTGTACAAGAAAAGATGGAACACATTTTTCCTGATAGGGCTACTACTAAGCATAAGATTATGATGATTTTGTATGATGATGGCAGCTACAAGGACAATGAGCCAGCATTTAAGTTGTTTCAGAAGTGGTATCCCAAGGAAGCTAAAATGATAGTATTTTTTAAGAACTTAAGTCGTAAAGCAAAAGCTAAATCCAGTTCTGGCATAGTTAACTATCTACCCATACTACTTCAGCGTTTAGAAAGTAGACTTATACTTCATCAGGTTACAAAAGTTATTTCTAAAAAGTTACCAGGTGCACCATTATTTACCGTACATGACTGTGTGTTAACCACAAATAAGTATTCAGAAAAAGTTCAATCTATTCTTGAAAAGGAACTAGAAGCTGCTACTGGGATTAAACCTGGTTTAACTATTGAGAAGTATGATCATCAGAAAACTCACAATGAAATACTTATTTTGGCAATGTTTGATATGGATGAAATTAAAGGTTCTAAAAAAATGGTAGTACCATTTGAAGTGAAGAGAAAGCAGCGTTTAATACCATTTGTTTTATAGGGTAGTTCTTGGTTTTCTTTTTCCTGGCTTTCCTTCTACAAACATGCCAGCTGTATATTTCCCATACAGTTCAAACAAGTATTCTATACGCTTAGCTTCAGAAGTAAATGCCTGAAGTCGGTAACACTGATCAACAGCCTTATCTAAAGTTTGGTGTGCTTTTACAAGTACTGGTGGCATAGTATTAGGATCATAAAGATCTGCTAAGCTGCTATCAGGGAATTGAGCTCTTGCATCTAAAACAGCTTGTGCAGATTCTTCCACAGACTGTTTCTGCTTATCAGATGGGGTTTCTGGCCACGGGTAGTTATTATATACAATATCCTTTGAATATCTGTAATCACTTTTTAAACGACCACAAGTGTATCTTACCCAGGTCATATGCATAGTACTACCAAGGACTCCTAGATCAAAAAGACCAGCTCCTGGGAGTGACATACATGTATCACTAACTATACTTTCTTTTGTGAAAAAACCCATTGGGATAAATCTTCTGTTTTCTGAGGATACGCGTGGAATAACAATTGTAGATTCTGGATTGTTTCTATCTCTAAATAATGAAGGAGTGCTAGCAAACTTCTGAGTGGATGGAGCTATACTAGCCTCACGAAACTTTTTTACTTTACTTATTCTTTCCATTATAAGTGGCATCTCTTTTAGATCTGAGGGTTTAGCATCTACTAACCATATACACCATCTTTTTTCAGCATTTAGAAACTCTCTTGCACTAATTAACGGTTTAATATATTTTAAGGATTGAGGTTCAGCTTTTATAAATTCTAAGTATTCAGAATTTGATAATATTAAGTTGCCTCCGTCTAATGGCATGTTCCCAAATGACAAAGATTTAACAGGACATAGTGGCTTTTGCCTACTTTTAATAAATACATTTTTACCATCAACTAAATATGGGTTTATATTTACAGCAATTGTTTCAATAGGATCTGCTTTAAAGTTTTCATAAACGTATAAGCTTTTTTTACTACTATTTAAACCTAAGCCAATAATAACACAGTATACTGCAGCATTACCTTTAGCCTCATTACTCCATTTAAAAGTTTGATGAGCAAATGTTATTTTTATTTCATTATCTCCAATTATATTTTGCCAAAGGATTCCTACCTGCTCTCCTTGAACAATGGAATTTGTGCTAACAAATGCTGCATCTGATTTATAAACTTTTATATATGCTGCAGCTTTTATATACCAACCGCATACATAATCTAGTATACCTGATCCATCTACTAGGTTAAATAATTTTGTAATCTCACTTCTTTGATCTGCGGTCATAAGCTTAGATCCTACAAAAGGTGGATTACCAAGAATATAGTTATACTTAGGTTCTTCAATTACTCCTTCTAATGGTTTAATAATGCTCTGCCAGTTTATGCTAAGTGAATTACCATTTACTATTACAGCACTTTTCTGTAATGGAATAAGTGGTATGTATTCTCCAAACTTGTCAGAAACCAGCATGTTCATTTGGTGGTCTATTAAGAACATAGCTACTTGAGCTATCTGAGAAGGAAATTCTCCAATTTCTATACCATAGAATTGATCTAAGTCTACTAGGAAGTACTGGTTTACATTAGTAACCATTTGCCCTTTTAGTAGCTTTTCAACTATAGCTAATTCTAATAAACGTAATTCTTTATAAGAAGTAATTAAGAAATTACCACAGCCACATGCTGGATCTAAAAACCTGAGTTTACTTATCTTTCCATGTAAGGCTCTGAGTTTATTATGGTTTTCTCCAGCTGTGTGAAACTCATCCCATAGTTCATCTAAAAACAAAGGCTTAATAAGCTTCATTATATTTTTCTCTGAAGTATAGTGTGCTCCTAAGTTTCTTCTTTCTCCAGCATCCATTACAGATTGGAATAATGATCCAAATATAGCAGGTGATATCTTACCCCAGTCAAGTTTACAGCAGTCCAGAAGTATTTGACGCATCTTACTATTGAACGCAGCTGTTGGTAGCCTTTCTGTAAAAAGCCTTCCATTAACGTATGGAAATATGTTCAGCTGCTCATCTAAAGTTTTAAGTCTCTTATCTTCGGGTATATCAAGTACCTGGAATAATTGGTCAATATGCATTGCCAAGTCTGAACCATCTTCTTTAGTACGCTGTTCTAAATAGTCAAAAAAGATACCTTTTTGAAATATAGTAGTGTCATCTGCAAATAGTATAAATAGTAATCTAACTAAGTAAGCTTCTAATGCAGTTCCAGTGTATCCAACATCTTTTAGTTGATCGTGTAGTTTGCCCATTAATTCAGCAGCAGCTATGTTTACTGGATCCTCTTCATGGTAAGTGCGTTTTTGGTAACCGGCTAATTCTTCAAATACTTGTAGATTATCAAGTAACTGGGAGAGTTCAAACTTAATGTTTAAACCATCTTCTCTATAAATATGGAAGTAATGGAAATCACAGATCATAATTAACTTAGGTAGTTCATGATCTTTTAATCCATGGCAGTAATTCTTAGCTTGTGTGTATGCTTTTTCTAAGTCCTGACCACGAGATTTCATCTCTACAAGAAGTGTACCTGGCCAAAGAAGGTCTATATAACCAGAAGCATCATCTATCTTTTTTACTCTGTGTTCAAATGTTGCCACTCTCTTTTGGGAGATATCAAAAATATTTAAAAAGTCTATTAGGAAGGGTTTAGCATCTGCCTCTTCTCTCATGGTGTCTTTCCACTCATTGCTAAATGCTGCTGCTCTACTTTTAATCTCGTTCCAGGATAATGGCATATTGTAAGAGTTACTTTCTAGGCTAAAATTACGCTATTATAAAGTCTATATTATTAGAAGTTTCTTACATTTGATGTAGTTCTTTCCTATGGTTAACAGAATTTCCTTAATGGTTAACAGATTAGCTACCTGTCAGGGGTAACAAAAAAGCCAGCTACAATCGTAAAACTGTAACTGGCTTATAATTGGGGTGGGCCCACCAGGGCATGATCCTGGGACCCCCTGATTATGAGTCAGGTGCTCTAACCAACTGAGCTATAGGCCCGCATCTTTCGATGACAGGCTGCAAAAATAGTAAAATTGACCTTGTTATTGAACTTAATGTCCCAATATTTTAACCTTTTTTAATGTGTTCTACCCTTTTTTTCAATTATTTTTGCCAAATGAAGAAAGTAATTTTATCGCTCCTTACTATTTTGTTATTCAGCGGATTAGCAAATGCACAAACAGTTCCTACCGAAAAGAAAATGGCCGACTTATCTAGCCGTCCTGCCGATCATTTATTAATCCAATTTGGTTCAGACAGTTGGATTGGAGGGCCTGATAGTGTTAAAACATCAGGTATTGGTAAACATTTTAATGTTTATTTTATGTTGGACAAGCCTTTTAGAACCAACAATAAATTTAGTTTGGCATATGGTGTTGGTTTTGGTACCAACAATCAATACATCGACAAAGGCACTTATGTAGATCTTGCGCAAATAGCCAATACCATTCGTTTTAAGCAATTAGATTCTTTAGCAAATCGTTTTGACAAACAAAAAGTTGCAACAGTGTACTTACAAGTGCCTGCTGAATTAAGATACTATTCCAATCCTGCCAATCCTGCTAAGTCTTGGAAATTTGCTGCAGGCCTTAAAGTGGGTTTATTGTTTAAGGGTACTACCAAAATGAAGGACTACCAAACATTTAACGGTACATCCCTTTACGGTAAAACATATGTTCAAAAAATCAGCAACAAAAGGTTCTTTACAAGCAATGACATCACATTGACTGCAAGAGCTGGATACGGATTGCTTTCATTGAACGTTGGGTACTCTGTAACCCCGGTGCTTCGTGACGGATATGGTCCTTCATTTAACAGACTATCTGTTGGATTGAGCATTAGCGGTTTATAGTTCCTTTAAAAATACTTAGAACCCTCCTTTATATTAAGGGAGGGTTTTTTTATTCTACATAGGTATTGAGTTATCTTTGTTTAAATTAAGTTTCATTTTGATAGAGAAAAAGCAAATTATAAAGGATGAAGAGAAGGCGGTCTTAGTGGGCGTGATTCTACAAGAAAATACCGAAGAACAGGTCAATGAATATTTAGCGGAGTTGGCTTTTTTAGCTGAAACTGCAGGGGCGATTACGGTTAAAGTTTTCAAACAAAGACTACCGCATCCAGATAGTAAAACATTTGTGGGTAAGGGTAAGCTAGAGGAGATCAAGCAATATGTTGCGGCTAAGGATATTGACGTAGTGATTTTTGACGATGAGTTAACAGGATCTCAAATACAGAATATCGAAAAGGAAGCCAAGTGCAGGGTGATTGACCGAAGCGATTTAATCTTAGATATTTTTGCGCGTCGTGCAAGAACAGCACAAGCAAAAGTACAAGTAGAGTTAGCGCAATACCAATACATTTTACCAAGACTTAAAGGGATGTGGTCGCATTTGGAAAGACAAGGAGCGGGGATTGGATCACGTGGTCCGGGTGAAACTGAAATTGAAACAGATAGACGTATTGTTAAGGACAAGATTAATTTACTGCGCAAGCGTCTACAAGAAATAGACAAACAAGCATTCACACAACGTAAAGACCGCGGTGAGTTTATACGCGTTGCACTAGTGGGTTACACCAATGTGGGCAAGAGCACCATTATGAACTTAATTAGTAAAAGCGAAGTGTTTGCAGAAAATAAATTATTCGCTACTTTAGACACCACTACCCGTAAAGTAGTTTTTGAAAACACACCATTCCTTTTAAGCGACACGGTGGGATTTATTCGTAAACTACCGCATCATTTAGTAGAGAGTTTTAAAAGTACTTTGGATGAAGTACGTGAGGCAGATGTGTTATTACATGTGGTAGACATCTCGCATCCAAAATACGAAGACCAAATTGCGGTGGTGAATAAAACCTTACAAGAATTAAAAGCGTTTAATAAACCGGTGCTAACTATTTTTAATAAAATGGATTTGTACCGTGATCGTTATTTTGATGAATGGGTTTCTGACGAAGTAAAACAAGATTTAGAGAAAGACCTAAAGGAAAGATGGACCAATGCAACCAGTAACAATTGTGTTTTTGTATCGGCTATCGAAAAGCAAAACATCGAAGAACTAAGAACCATTATTTTACATAATGTGAGAGACATGTATCAAATTAAATATCCTTACAAGACCGTATTCTATTAGTTATGTCAGCTACTGAAATGCATTGGGTTTTAGTCACAGATGCGCCACTGAGTTTAGACTGGCCCGATAATCAATTATTAGATTTGGAAGTAGACGGCAAAAAAATCACCCTAGCTAAATTCAAGGATGGCTACTTTGCTTTTGCTCAAAAATGTCCCCATGCAAGTGGGAGGATGGCACAGGGCTATATCAACCCTTTAGGCCAAGTGGTTTGTCCTTTACACAGATACGCGTTTGACATGAAAAATGGCCGTAACACAACGGGAGAGGGCTATTTCTTAAAAACATATCCAGTAGAACTCCGTCCCAATGGACTTTTTATTGGTTTTAAGCCTAATTCTTTCTTTTAAACTTTTGTACTTAGCTAAATTTCATTATTTTTGCAACCCATTAAAGGGAACACTCCTCCTTAGCTCAGTTGGTTAGAGCATCTGACTGTTAATCAGAGGGTCTCAGGTTCAAGTCCTGAAGGGGGAGCCAAAGTGCACAAGGCGACAGAAATGTCGCCTTTTTTATTGTCCGTCAATGAGTTAGGGTTTTGTATCTTTTTTCAGGTTTTTTGTATTTTTGAAATGCAATTAAATCATATGGCAATCAAAAAGAGTTGGCTTGATAAATTGAATGAACATAAAGAGCCAAAAATTAAACGAATT
>JBILCS010000096.1:0-5471 GCA_044353005.1 Sediminibacterium sp.
GAAGCACCACCACAAGCAGTTAAAGCAGCGATAGCGAAGATTGCGAATACTTTTTTCATTAGAATGAGTTTTAATGTTTAAATGATACTCTTAATACCTCAACTGAAAAAAGGTAACCTCATTTTTGTAAAAAATTTAAAATCAGGCCATTTTTAGCCTAGTTGGGTTACTTTTGTACCCTAATCGTATTAATCTCTTGAAAGCTGAACTCAACGAACAGGCCCTCTTAAAGGGGCTAGCCCAAAATGACTCCAGAGCGGTGGAAGCCCTCTATAAAAGTCATTTCAGTATGATTCAGCACTTTGTTACCAATAACAATGGCTCTTTTGATGACGCAAGGGATATTTTTCAGGAAGCGATGATCACTTTGTATGAAAAAGTACAATTGGACAATTTCGCCCTCACCTGTCAAATTAAAACCTATCTATTCTCTATCTGTAAAAACCTTTGGTTAAAAAGGCTGCAACAAATGGGAAAATATAGTACCCCACTCAGTGCTCAAGAAGAAACGATCTCAGTCGAAGAAGATATGGATCAGTTTGAGAAAAAAGATGCCGCTTTTGCTATTATGGACCGAGCCTTAAACAGCCTTGGTGAACCATGTAAAAGTTTGTTAGAAGGATACTATTTAAATAAAAAAGGAATGCAGGAACTAGCAAGTCAGTTTGGATATACCAATGCGGACAATGCCAAGAACCAAAAATATAAATGTTTAATGCGCTTAAAGAAACTATTTTTTGCGCAATACAATATAGGAGAATAACAACATGGAAGACATTCAATTACAGGAAGCGATAGAACGCTATTTAACAGACCAGATGTCTGTTGAAGAACGTACTCAATTTGAGGCTATCCGTAAAACTACGCCTGGGATTGATCAAATGGTGATTGAACATGCCATGTTCTTAAGAGAAATGGAATTGTATGTCAATCGTAAAAATTTCTCTGCATTAAATAAGCAAGTATTCAATCAATTGTTAGATGCTGGCACATGGACACCTGCAGCAGAACAATCTACTTCATTTAAAGTGATTCAACTTTGGAGCAAGTATAAGAAAGTCACTGCCATCGCTGCTTCAGTCGGAGGATTCATTGCATTGTTTACTTCTGCCATGGTACTTTTCTTTTTCCCTAGTATCAATGGCAATCAAATTTTAGAATTAAGCAAGGCCGTTGAAAAAATTGAACAGAATCAAAAAGTTCAGGGCCATATATTGAACGAGGTAAAAACCAAGGTTCCAGAAAATTCAAAATTAATTAGCGGAGGATCTGGCTTTTTAATTGATACCAAAGGCTTTGTTATTACCAATGCCCATGTCTTAAAAGGAGAAGGCGCAATTGTGGTGAATAGCTTAGGTCAGGAATTTAAGGCGACCATTGTGTATAGTAATAAAAATTCGGATTTAGCATTATTGAAAATCGAAGACGAAGACTACAAACAAGCTAAGGCATTACCATTCTCCATTCGTAAAAAATCAAGCGATTTAGGTGAAGATATTTTTACTTTAGGATTCCCAAGAAATGACAATGATATTGTTTACGGCAGAGGTTACTTAAGTGCTCAAACCGGATTCAATGGAGATAGCAATACTTATCAAATTCAGATTAGTGCGAACCCTGGTTATTCTGGTGCGCCTGTTTTCAATGACAAGAGCGAATTGATTGGTATTATGAGTAGTCGACAAAAACAAGCCGAAGGTGTTGCGTTTGCGATTAAGTCTGATAAACTATTTGATTTGGTTGAAATACTAGAGGCGAATGAATTAACCAAAGACCTCAATGTAAAATTGAACAAACAGAAAGTGAAGGGATCTAAGAATCGCAAGGTACAGATCAATAACTTTAAGAACTACATCTATAGCGTTCGTGCTTTTGACTAAAACAAGAAAGTAGCAGAGAAAAGGAATAATTAATTACTCCAAAGATTTCTAGGATACACGTTCGCATCCACCAAAGCATCAATACTCGCTTTCACTCCTGGCGCATCTTCTTTATACGTTACACCAAACCATTTTGCATTGGTAGGAATCACTTTCACAGCCCCCAAGTTCAATGTCTTGAACCTTCCTGCTACAAAAGGAATATAAAATTCAGATTTCAAAGCCTGTCCTTCTCTTTCTAAAAAGAGGTTGAATTCAGATGCACATAAATCAATAAATCCTGGAGCAAAACACATAAAGTTCATACTCACTCTTGTGTCTTCTAGAAGTGGGGTTTCAACACCCTCCTCTTCAAATACAATTCCATCTCCTTCTTTTCTATAAATTTTTGTTCGCTCATTGATTGCAGTTAAATAACCTGCCGCATCCAAATTGCATACGCCCCTACTCACAGTGCCATTCTCGCTTAAGGTGTTCGAAAGTTCATAACCTAGTATACAATATTCTTTTTCAGAACATGCTGTTGTTAAAAAAGTATGCGCTTGAACAAATGCTTCTTGTCCATAATAATCGTCTGCATTGATCACGGCAAATGGTTCATTCACCACACCCTTTGTACATAATAATGCATGTGCAGTTCCCCAAGGCTTAGTTCTTTCTTGAGGAATTGAAAAGCCTTCTGTAAATTGATCTAATGACTGATATACATATGTAATCTCAATTTTGCCTTTTAATTTTGGTTCTAACACGGCCTTAAATGCTTCTGCAAAGTCTGCTCTAATAATGAATACCACTTTACCAAAGCCCGCTCTTATGGCATCGTAAATCGAATACTCCATGATCGTTTCTCCACTTGGACCGAAACCTTCGGTTTGTTTCATGCTGCCATATCTACTTGCCATCCCTGCTGCTAAGATCACTAATGTCGGTGCACTCATTTTTCTTTATTTAATTGTAATTTCACAATCCATTAAGGTGGTCAAAATTAGTTGATTTATCTTAAATACAAAATTTTGCATATAAAGCCTCCTATACAATCCATCTTATCCTATAGTCAATCCCAAAAGGTAGATCTATTGAGACTAGACAGCTTGCATCCAATTGTAAGTGGTAATAAATTTTATAAACTTCGATTTTATATTGCAGCAGCAATCGAAAATGGAGTTTCGAAGGTGGCTAGTTTTGGTGGACCTTATTCTAACCATATTGTTGCGTTGGCCTTTACTGCAAAGGAAGCTGGATTAAAAAGCATTGGTTATATTAGGACAAATGCCGATGAACCCACCACGCCTAGCTTAGCCGAGGCCAAGCATTATGGCATGGAATTGGTCTACTTAGGGAGGACGGATTTCCAATCCAAAAAAGCAAGTATTTTAGAAACGAGCGATGCCAAATCTGATACTTATTTGATTGACGAAGGTGGCTATGGAATCATTGGCGCAAAAGGTGCTGCAACTATTTTTACAGAGAACGATACAGCCCATTACGATTTTATAATTTGTGCAGTTGGAACAGGTACCATGCTTGCTGGTTGTATCAATGCTGCAAGTCCCAATCAAAAAATAATCGGCATCCCTGTTTTAAAAAACGAAGGCAGTATCGAGTCGGAAATCAATGCATTGTTACTTGATAAAAATGATCAACCCTATACTTTACTCCATCAGTTTCACCAAGGGGGCTATGCCAAAACCAATCCAGCAATGATTGATTTTATGAATAGGCTTTGGGATACAGAAAAAATACCAACAGATATCGTGTACACTAGTAAATTACTTTTTGGTGTTGAACAATTGATTCAAGAAAATTATTTTGAAAAAGAGGCATCCATCTTAGTCATTCATAGTGGAGGTTTGCAAGGGAACCGGTCTTTGCCACTGGGTACTTTAAGATTCTAACTAAATCATTTATACTAATTCACAATCAAAGATGGATTCAAAATGGAATTTTATTTTTTGCTTCACTTCCTCGTAATCTACTTTCTTACCTAATTCTTTTTCCAAAGAAGTTACGGTCTTTCCTTCTATACCGCAGGGCACAATAAATTCAAAATGAGATAAATCGGTATTCACATTTAAAGCGAATCCATGCATCGTGATCCAGCGACTACACTTAATGCCCATGGCACAAATTTTTCTCGCCACAAATGGATCATGCGGATCTAGCCATACACCTGTTTCTCCAGCACTTCTTTCGCCTTTCAATCCATATTCTGCCAATACTTGAATAATCACTTCCTCCAAACTTCTCAAATACCAACCCAAATCTGGCTTGAACTTGTCTAAATCAATAATAGGATAACCCACCACTTGTTGTAAACCATGATAAGTGATATCTCCCCCTCTATTGATATGATAATACTCAATACCCAATACTTTTAATTGTTCATCTGACACCAAAACATTGGACCTGTTGCCATTTTTACCCAATGTAAAAACAGGTGGATGTTCTACCAACATAAAACGATGTTGGGTCGCCGCCTCATTTGCTTCCTTACCTGCTGTCCTGGCTTCCGTCTTAAGTGCCACAGCTGCTTTTAATAGCTGTTCTTGGTAGTCCCAAGTTGGTTGGTAGGATTGAATGCCTAAATCTTCGAAAATTACTTGTTGGCGCATGGAACAAAGTTACAAACTATGCTGCAATAACTTACTTTTGCATCATGTCAACTGAAGAGCTACAAATAGAAAATGAAGATGTGTATGAGAAACTGACCTTTGTCGTAGATAAGGGACAGGAACCTATGCGTATTGATAAGTGGGTTCAAATGAGAATCGTAGGATTAACTAGAAGCAAATTACAAAACGGAATTGAAGGCGGTTTTTTAACGGTGAATGGCAAAGTGATAAAAAGCAATTACCGCACCCGTCCGGGAGACGAAGTGGTGTATATGAGCTATGTCAATCCTGATTACACCGAATTGAAGCCAGAGGAAATGGCCTTGGATATTGTGTATGAGGATGACGCCATCATGGTGATTAATAAACCATCTAATATGGTGGTGCATCCTGGTATTGGAAATTACTCAGGCACTTTACTCAATGGTGTGGCTTATCATTTATTACAACAGAATCCAAATTTGAACGAAGAAGTGCTGCCAAGATTTGGCTTGGTGCATCGTATTGATAAAAACACCACTGGCTTAATTGTACTTGCAAAAACACCTGAAGCTGCAAGTCATTTAGCAAAACAATTTTTCAACCATACCGTTGAAAGAAAATATGTTGCCTTGGTTTGGGGGAATATGGAAGAAGACGAAGCCACGGTGAATGCGCACATCGCAAGGCATAAGACTTTTCGTAAAATGTTTGACGCCTACCCTGAGGGAGAAGTTGGGAAGCATGCCATCACACATTACAAAGTGATAGAGCGTTATAACTACACCACCCTTGTATCTTGTGTTTTGGAAACAGGTAGAACGCATCAGATACGTGTGCACATGAAATATATTGGACACACTTTATTTAATGACCAAGAGTATGGAGGGGATAGAATTTTAAAAGGCACGATTTATACTAAGTACAAACAGTTTGTAGACAATTGTTTTGATGCTTGTCCTAGATGTGCATTGCATGCAGCGACGCTCGGTTTTATTCA
>JBILCS010000034.1:0-17976 GCA_044353005.1 Sediminibacterium sp.
TTCCAATTCCTAATTCCTCTAGTTTTTTCACCAAACTTGCTTCGGTGTATCTAGAAGCTGGACGGCTAAAACGCTCTAAGCCAGTCATACTAATAAATTCTAGTACCTGACCTTTTGCTAAAGGAGGCAATAAACTTTCGTCCCCTTCGCCTAATTCTGCTTCTTCATCTAAATCATCATCATCTTTACCTTCTAAATACACTTTTAAAAAGCCATCAAACTTCATAACTTCACCACTAGCTGTTAAAGTGTCTTTATTGGTGGATATCTCTATTTTAGCAGTTGTTTTTTCAAATTGCGCATCACTCATTTGAGATGCAATGGTTCTTTTCCAAATCAATTCATATAAGCGATTGGTGTCCGCATCGTCTACCTTGGACTCATTCATGTAAGAAGGTCGAATGGCTTCATGCGCTTCTTGTGCATTTTCGTTTTTATTCTTGAATTTTCTTGGCTGATAGTATTTTGCCCCAAAGCTTGAATTGATCTCTGCTTTAATGGCATCAATAGCAGTTTCACTTAAGCTAATACTATCTGTTCTCATGTAAGTGATTTTACCACTCTCATATAATTTTTGTGCTAGTAACATTGTTTTACTCACACTATAACCTAATTTTCTAGAAGCTTCTTGTTGTAAAGTTGAAGTCGTGAAAGGTGCGGATGGCGTGCGTTTGCCATCTTTCACAGTAATATCTTTTACGGTGTATTTTGCGCCTTTACATTCATTTAAAAACTTTTCAGCAGCCCCTGCAGTGGTTAATTTCTGAGGACCCTCTGCTTTAAATTTGACTTTCTTTTTATTAATGTCTAAGGCAGAAAAAAGTGCGGATACCTTAAATACACTTTCAGGAATAAATTGGTTAATCTCTCTCTCTCTTTCTGCAATCAATCTAACTGCAACACTTTGTACGCGACCAGCACTTAAGCTTTTTTGCATACCAATTTTACGCCATAAAACAGGACTTAGTTCAAAACCAACTATTCTATCTAATATTCTTCTTGCTTGTTGTGCATCCACCAAATCCATATTGATTAAACGGGGATTTGCCACTGCTTTTTTTATGGCTGGAGCGGTGATTTCGTGGAAGACAATTCGCTTTGTTTTCTTTGGATCTAATCCCAATACTTCTGCTAAATGCCAACTAATACTTTCTCCTTCACGGTCCTCATCCGACGCAAGCCAGACTTCTTTTGCCTTCTTGGTCATGGATTTGAGTTCTTTAACCACTTTCTCCTTTTCACTAGGAACAATATACCTTGGAGCAAAATGGTTTTTCATATCTATACCCATATCATTTTTTTCCAAATCTCTGATATGGCCATAACAGCTTCTGACTTCAAATTCATCGCCTAAAATCTTCTCTATCGTCTTTGCTTTAGCAGGCGACTCCACAATTAATAAGTTCTTTGACATAGTTCAAACCGCTCCTACGGGTTATTTATATATTGAAAATCAACTATTTACAAGCTAAGATAAGGTAAGTTGGATTGCTACAAGTAACTTTATCTTGGATGCAATATTATAGCTTTCGGCTAAAAAATAAAAATGATCTACTTGGAAGGGGTCAAAAAAGTCATAATTTGATCCATTATTTCGGCCGTTTTATATACTTTATTATGTCCTAATCCATTGGTTATCAGAAATTTGATATTGGATGGGGCATTTTCTTTAAAATTAATGATATCCTCATATGGGCAAACCATATCTTTTTCATCATGTACCCATAGTATAGGACCCTTATAATTGGTCAAGGCTCTATCGGCTGCAAAATGGTCGACCGAATGACTTGTTCTGTTGCTAACATCTTGTAAGAATGCAGCTTTCGTGACTTCATTTAAATGCATCATCTTAAAAAAGTTGGCGAACGTGGTGGTGGTTTTTGTGGCTGGCGCTATCAATACAAATTTTCTTGCCTCAGCTTGATCTATTTTTTCAGCGATCATAGATAATGTTAGTGCTCCAAGTGAATGGCCTATAAAATGATGGATAGGGCCTGCTTGTTCCATGATTTTTTGAATGGCCTCTTGGTAGACTACTACATGAATATGTTTCCCTTCGCTTTGGCCATGAGCAGGTGCATCAAAAGCCAATACACGATAGCCCATTTTAAGCAATGGTGCTATATAGTGTTCAAATTTGTAAGCGTAACTGGCATATCCATGCGCTATTAATACTGTTTGGTCATTCGGTTTACTGGGTAACCATTCAAATCCATGAATCTTGGTTTGATCTGTCAAAACCACTGTTCGCTTTGTTGCATGGTGGAAAATAGCTGGGGCTTTTCGTTTTTTGTATTTAGGATAGGGGGTGCAAAAAAGTTCGAAAGCCATCCTGCCCGCAATAGCTGGCGCCAATTTACTAATGGTCTTGAATTTCGTCCTTAAATATTGCAGGTAAATTCTTTCAGAAAAGCCAGCTGGTGCCATATGTTTGCAATTTGAACGCAAAGATAGCCCAGACCAACTGCTCCTGCTTATTTTTTTTGTATTTCGACAAATAAAACGGGCATTGTGCTTTACCCATTGGCCCTTTAAAGCTATTTTTGCAAAAATAGTAACGACCATTTATGTATTCATTAAAAATCAATTTCGAGCAAAAAGGTTTAGAAACAGTCACCATTGAAAATGTAGCTGCCGATCAAAGTTTATTAGAAGTCCTTTTGGATGCAGGAATAGAATTACACCATAATTGTGGTGCAGTGTGTGCTTGTAGTACTTGTCATTTATATGTAAAACAAGGGATGGAGCATTTAGCTGAATTGTCCGATAGGGAAGAAGATTTTATTGACCGAGCGTTAATTCCAAGAATTGAGTCAAGACTTGGTTGTCAATGTGAATTGAAAGCTGGAACTGGTACAATTGAAGTTACCTTACCAGATCAAACACAATTTTTAGGAGAATAATTTTAAAGACATAATAATAGTATGAATCAATTTGAGCCACCCATTCACTGGAATGACCACGAAGATATTGCCCAAAAATTGTATGAAAAATTTGGGGATGATTTTACAGAGTCAAAAATCTACAGAGTTCGTTTCACCGATCTTTTAGAGTGGATTTTAACCTTGCCTCATTTTGAAGGCAAAAAAGAGGAATCTAGTGAAGGTCATTTGGAGATGATCCAAAGTGCTTGGGTCTATGAATGGCGCGATAACCAAAAAAAATAATTGCTTTGCTTACTGCCTTAGAAAAAATAACCTGTTTTGTTTTTGATGTGGATGGTGTTTTAACCAACGGCACATTAATTGTGATGCCTGATGGATTGATGGTGCGTACGATGAATATTAAAGACGGTTATGCCATTCAATTGGCCATCAAAAAAGGCTATAAGGTTTGGATTATTTCTGGAGGTTATTCTGAAGAAGTAAAAGATAGATTAGAAAAGCTGGGCGTGGAAGAAGTGCACATGAAAGTCAAAGATAAAAAAGTACTATTAGAAACACTTTCTATGACAGAAGGCGTTGCTTTGGAAACGATGCTTTATATGGGGGACGATATGCCTGACTTTGAAGCCATGGAGCTTGTCGGTATTGCTGCATGTCCTGCAGATGCATGTTTTGATATTAAAAATATTTCAAGTTATAAAGCCCTTGCAAAAGGTGGAGAAGGATGCGCAAGAGAGGTGATTGAAAAAGTGCTTAAATTAAATGGCCATTGGGATCTAGTGGACCATATTCAAGCTAAATAATCCTCCAGTGAAAAGTTTAATCCATTTTTTAAGATTAGTAAGATGGCCTAATTTATTTTTTATTTTACTTGCGGAATCGCTTTTTCATTTTTTTATCTACAAGCCACTTTATCCAAATTTGGCATTGACTGCTGATTATCCATTTTATTTTATTGTAGCTACTAGTATTTGTATTGCTGCGGCTGGATATATTATCAATGATTATTTTGATGTGAATATTGATCAAGTCAATAAACCCAAAAGTGTTGTTGTGGGTGCACACATCAGTAGACGTTGGGTGATATTTTGGCATTTAATTTTGAGTATGGGTGGCGTGTATATTTCTTTGATTGCTTTTCCATTTCAACAATATGTACATATTCATTTTTCTAATTTAGCGACCATCTTGATTTTGTGGTTCTATTCAACCAATTTTAAAAGAGATTTTTTAATTGGAAATGTAGTGATTGCTGTATTGACTGCATGGACAATTGGGGTCGTGTATTTCTCTAAATTTACTTTCATACAATTGGTACATCCTACGAATATGCTACCAACAGATTTGAAATTATTTAAACTCATGTTATTGTATAGCAGTTTTGCTTTTATTTTGACTTTGATTAGAGAGGCACTAAAAGATATGGAAGACATGGACGGGGATGAAAAATTTGGTTGTAAAACGATGCCTATTGCATGGGGCTTACAAACCACAAAAGTCTATGTGGCGGTTTGGCTCATGGTCCTTATTTTAGTCTTAATTATTATTCAATTATATACCATTCCATTTGGATGGTGGATTCCAATCATGTACTGCATTGTTGCCATTATTGCCCCACTAGTATATGTTTTATTTAATTTAAAGAATGCATTTTCTAGAGCAGATTTTAATCGATTGAGCCATTGGATAAAATTTGCGATGTTGATGGGTATTTTATCCATGGGCTTTTTTTATTTCCTCCTTTAATCTGAAAAAATGAGTGGATATATTTTAGCATCTCAGTCTCCTCGAAGAAAACAATTACTAGCATGGGCAGATATTGAGTTTGATGTGATTGTATCGGAGGCAGCAGAAGATTTTCCGGCAGGTATGGATGTCCAAGAAGTGCCAGTCCATATTGCACAAAAAAAAGCCATTGCTGTTCAGGAAAAAATAAAGCTTGAATTCCCAATACATCAAGGCAAGTGGATCATTGCTGCAGATACCATTGTAGTATTAGAAAATGAAATCATTGGCAAGCCAATGGATAGGGTAGATGCGATTAACATATTACAAAAACTATCTGGTAAAACACATCGCGTTATTACTGGTGTATTCTTAATCAATGATATTGAATCGCGCAATTTTAGTGAAACCACATTGGTGCATTTTCATCCATTGACATTAGCTCAAATTGAATATTATGTGGATCAATATCAACCGTATGACAAAGCAGGAGCTTATGGCATTCAAGATTGGATAGGTGTGGTAGGCATTCAAGGCATCGAAGGAGATTTCTACAATGTCATGGGATTGCCAGTGAGTAAACTATTGGGTTTTCTTCCAACAACTAATTCTACAACCAAGTAATGCTAATATCCAATTCTATATCTGGATGAAGGCTTCTTTCTACTGGACAAGTCCTTCCAACTCTTTCCAATATTTCCTTTGTTTTTTCATCCAAATTCAATGTTGGAATGGTTGCAGCAATCACAATTTTGCCAATTCTTCTTGGCTCACTCAACATCACTTTAGTCACATCCACTTTAGCACCATCTAATTTAATATCCATGCTTTCTGCCTTGATACCCATCGTGGTAATCAAACATGCACCAAGACCAGTCGCAATTAAATCGCTAGCAGAGAATCGTGCACCTTGACCCTTATTATCAGAAGGGGCATCTGTTTCAAAACTTGAACCACTCTGAAGGTGTTGGCAGGTGGTTCTTAAATTTGCGTCATAGGTAACTGTTGCTGTCATATCTGTTGAATTGATGGTTTGTGATTTTGGTAAATTTACAACGAAAGGCTTAATTTAAGCGCAAGTCTTGTATTTTTGCAACTGATAACAGAAAAGCATGCAAGAACTACCGATTGTCCCAGCAGAACAGCATATTAAAAAGCCTGATTGGTTGAGGGTTAAATTACCTATTGGAGAAAGCTACAAACACGTAAGAGGTTTAGTAGACAAACATAAATTACATACGATTTGTGAGAGTGGAAACTGTCCAAATATGGGGGAGTGTTGGGGCGAAGGAACAGCGACATTTATGATACTGGGTAATATTTGCACAAGGAGTTGTCAATTTTGCGCAGTGGCAACAGGTAGACCCAAACCTGTGGAGTGGGACGAGCCACAACGTGTTGCGGAAGCTATTTTTTTAATGAAAGTGAAGCATGCAGTTTTAACAAGTGTAGACAGAGATGAATTACCAGATGGAGGGTCTATTATTTGGTCGAATACGATTAAAGCCATTAAAGCGCTTACACCAGATACCACATTGGAAACATTGATTCCAGATTTTAGAGGGATCAAAGAACAAATAGAAAGAATCATTGAAGCGGCTCCTGAAGTGGTGAGTCACAATATGGAAACAGTGGAGCGCAATACAAAACGTGTGCGTGTACAAGCAAAGTATAGAAGAAGTTTAGAAGTACTAGAAACCTTAAAGAAAGGTGGCATGCGCACAAAAACTGGCATCATGTTGGGTATTGGCGAAGAAAAAGACGAAGTGATACAAACCATGAAGGACTTAGTAGGCGTTGGGTGTGATGTATTGACTATTGGACAATATTTACAACCCACTAAAAAACATTTACCTGTTCAAAGATTCGTTCACCCGGATGAATTTGCTGAACTAAGAACCATTGGGTATGAACTAGGTTTTGATTATGTAGAGAGTGGGCCATTGGTAAGGTCGTCTTATCATTCAGAAAAACACGTTATCCAAGGATGGGGTAGAAATAAATATTTAGAAGAACTAGCTGCTACGCCCACATAAGTGCGGAAGCGCCAAGAATGGCGGCATCAGATTCTTTTAAATGACTGATTAATATTTTTACTTTATTCTGGAAGATCTCAATTAAGTTCGCTTCCATATGTTCCCTTGTTGGTTTTAAAATGAGGTCTCCTGCTCTTGTCAATCCACCAAATAAAATGATTGTTTCGGGATTTGAGAACATGACAAAATTTGCTAAAGCAATACCTAATATTTTTCCAGTAAATTCAAATACTTCTATTGCAACTTCATCGCCTTTAATGGCTGCTTCATATACATCTTTAGAAGTAATCTCGTCTATATTAACTGTTCTTAAAACACTAGGTCTGTCTGATTGACTTAAAATTTCTTTTGCAGATTTAGCAACACCTGTTGCCGAGGTATAACTTTCTAAAGAACCAAGTTGGTCTGTACCTGTATGTTTTCTTCCATTGGGAATGATCACGGTGTGACCTAATTCGCCAGCAAATCCATCATGACCATAAATCAATTGTCCATTCGCAACAATGCCGCTTCCGACACCAGTCCCTAAAGTGATCATAATAAAATCTTTCATTCCTTTAGCAGCGCCATACATCATTTCACCCACTGCGGCAGCGTTGGCATCATTGGTAAGCTTCACTGGGATTTTAAATTTATCTTGTACCATTTTTGCAAATGGGATGATGCCTTTCCATGGAAGGTTAGGAGCGTATTCAATGGTGCCAGTATAGATATTGCCATTTGGCGCACCAATGCCAATTCCTTTGATGCGTCCAAAGCCACCTACTTTCTCAATCATTACTGATAAATGTTCATACAATTCATCGATGAATGTATGCACTTGAAGATGCTTTTTAGTGGACATCTCGCTAGAGAATAAGACATTGCCGTCCTTATCTACAATCCCGAATTTGGTACCTGTTCCACCGATATCTACACCTACAACATATGATTCCATAATATTTTTTTTAAATTCTAGTGTCCACCACTTGTTTCAGCTTCTTCGTAATTGATGCCTTGCTTTTTCAATATGCCTTTCACTGCTATTGCAAAAAATACTAAATAAGCAAAACATATAGCAGCTACCCAGAAAGAATTATGAATACCATAACCTGGTTGATCTAAATGTGAAGATTGTAAGTAGTCTGCAATTTTACCTTGAATAGGAGGGATAATACCACCACCTAAAATCATCATGATTAAAAAAGCAGATCCTTGCGGTGTATACTTTCCTAGGCCTGCTACAGATAAAGAAAAGATTGAAGGCCACATAATAGAACAAGCCAACCCACCTGTTAAAAATGCATAGGTAGCAACAGTGCCTTTTGTAAAAATACCTAAAACCATCGCTATCACACCCACCAAACTAAATATCAATAATGTTTTAGCAGGTTTGTTTTGACTCAAGTAAAATGCAATGATTTGGATAAATACACAAATGATATACCAATACAAAGGACTCATATCGTATTGTGCAACACTATTCAAAGCAATGACAATTCCAAATGCGATAATTGGTACAATGAAAGTTAAATATTGTTGTGTTTTCTTTTTAAAATCAAAAGCACTAATCGCACCTGCCCAACGTCCAATCATCATACTACCCCAATACATAGAAACATAGGGTGCAATTTCTGAAGAGGAGATACCTCCAAAATCAGCTTGTCTTAATAATTCTCCTAAGTTGGATCCAATGGCTACTTCTACGCCTACATACACAAAGATGGCCAACATACCCAAAACCAATTGAGGGTATTTCATGGCACCCCATCCTTTTTCATTTTTTTGTGCTGTAAAATTAGCGGCTAATAAACCAACCACAACTGTTGCTAAAGCACCAATCAGCCATTTCATCCTATAAGTTTCTAAATCATGACGACCAATATCTGTCAATGTTGTTGGGTCAATTTTATAACTATTAAAGATTGGCACAAACATAGCAATTAGTACGCCCGTCATAATCACCAATAAAGACAATGCTTTCCCTGCTGGTTCCATCGGTTCATTTGAAATACCTGAGGGTACTTTTTTAGAAAAATGGAATAGTGCTGCTGCAGCTATAAACAATCCACCTACAGCGGTGTATAAAATAATGACTTTATCTAAACTTAGTTGTTTGATTTGCTCGTCTGTAATGGCTGCTGCAGATCCAAATAAAGCAAGTGCAACCACAATTGGCCCAATAGAAGTTCCAAATGAATTGATGCCTCCGCCTAAGCTAACACGACTTGTTCCAGTAGAGGGATCACCTAAGGCAATGGCGAAAGGTTGGGCAGCAGTTTGTTGTAAAGAGAATCCAAGCGCTACAATAAATAAACCAACCAACATGCCTGTAAAAGTATTGGCATTGACTGCAACGATCATTGCTGCAGCTCCAATGGCTGAAAATAACAACCCATAGACAATACTTTTTTTATAGCCCCATTTTCCAACCAAGTCTTTACCTCCTAGCGCACCATAAGCGAAAAGGCCAAGTGCACCAATATAATAGGCTAGATAAAATGCAAAATCAATCAATTGACTTTGAAATTGATCTAGTGCAAAATAGTTTTTACAAAATGGAATAAAGACACTGTTTCCAGCTGCAATAAATCCCCAGAAAAAGAAAACCACAATGAGGGTGGTAAGGGCCCCTGTATTCGTTGGTTGTTTTGGTTGGCTCATAGCATTCATTTGTTTAATCGACCCCCAAAATACTCATTTTTATTTAATCCTTCGCTACAAAAAATGGAATAATGTAGCTAGTATTTAGTAATTTGAAAGCAATTTAAATAGCAACAATGAGTACAGCATATACTGGCGAGAAAGTAAAGATGAGTTTCTGGCAAATTTGGAACATGTGTTTTGGATTTTTTGGTATCCAATTTGGATGGAGTTTGCAAATGGGCAATATGAGTGCGATTTATGAATTTTTGGGTGCATCTCCAGATGAAATACCAGGATTATGGTTGGCAGCTCCAATGACTGGGTTGATTGTACAGCCCATCGTTGGTTATTTAAGTGATAGAACATGGCATCCAAAACTTGGAAGACGTCGTCCATTTTTTTTGATTGGTGCTATTTTAAGTTCGGCATTGTTATTTGTGATGCCCAATTCTCCAACTGTATGGATGGCAGCAGGGGTATTATGGATTTTAGATTCAAGCATCAATATCACCATGGAGCCATTCAGGGCTTTTGTTGCTGATAATTTAAATGAAAAACAACGTTCATTTGGTTTTGCCATGCAGAGTATGTTTATTGGATTGGCATCATTTATAGCAGGGTACTTACCTCAATTATTAGCGAATTGGTTTGATGTGTCTAGAGATAAAATCAATGGGTCTATTCCACAGAATATTTTAATGTCATTTTATATTGGGGGTGCAGTCTTCTTTGTGTCTGTTTTATACACCATCATTACTAGTAAAGAGTATCCTCCTTCTAATCCCACTAAATCAAATGACTCCACAACGCCTCAATTAGGTTTAGTTCAAGAAATTATACATTCTATCAAACATATGCCTATTCAAATGAAAAGATTGGCATTGGTTAATTTCATCACTTGGCCAGGTTTGTTTTTAATGTGGTTTTATTATAGTACAGGGGTCGCAACTCAGATATTTCATGGGGACCCAGCAACCAATAGCGAAGTCTTTACATTGGGCTTAGAACATGCCAACACCACTTCTGCTATTTTGAATTTAGTGACTTTTGGTTTTTCGTTTACATTACCATTTTGGGTGAGTCGTATTGGTAAAAAGTATACCCATACACTGTGTTTATTGGTTGGAGGCATGGGGTTGGTTTCAGTTTATTTTGTAGACCAACCTAATCTTTTATATGTAAGCATGGGCTTGGTTGGTATTGCATGGGCGTCTATTTTGTCTATGCCTTATTCCATGCTAGCTGGCTTTATTCCAGAAAATAAAATGGGTATGTATATGGGCATCTTTAATTTCTTTATTGTGTTGCCTGAGATCATTGCTTCATTATTTTTTGGAAAAATCATGTCTACCTATTTAAACAATGATCGACTCATGGCTGTGCTAATTGGCGGTTGCTTATTAATGACAGCAGGCTTGGTTTGTGCATTTATCATCAAAGAAGAAAAGCATAACGATTAGTCTTTCGAGTAGTTTTTTATTCATCATATACCCATCAGAAATTATGAAAAGAGCATTTTATGTTCCTGTTTTAATCATCGTTGGATTGTTATTGCCAACAATGCAAGCAACTGCTACCGAAGCCTATCCAAGTAATTGGTTTGTCAATATGAAGTACAATCAAGTACAAGTTTTATTGAGATCGGTGGATGCAGATTTTAGCAAAGCAACTATATCAATTAACTATCCTGGTGTGAAAGTTCAAAAAATACATCATTTTGAAAATGGACATTATATCGCAGTGGATCTTGAAATTGTTGCTACCGCAAAACCTGGCAATGTTCAATTTAAAATCACATCAAGTAGCAAAACAACTGTTTTTAATTGGCCATTACTTTCTAGAAGAAAAAATAGAGGTATTGATTTTGCTCAGGGATTGAGTTCTGCAGATTTGATTTATTTTTTAATGCCTGATCGTTTTAGTAATGGGGACTCAACAAATGATAAAATTCCTGGATTAAAAGACCAGTCTTTAAACAGGTCAGAGATTTTTTTAAGACATGGAGGAGACTTGCAAGGGGTAGCCAATCATTTGGATTATATGCAAAAGCTAGGTGTAACTGCTTTATGGATGACACCAGTTGTAGAAAATGATATGCCTGATAGAACTGAACATGGCTATGCTGCAACCAATAACTATAAAACAGAAACAAGATTTGGCGGCGATAAAGCTTACCTAGCTTTAAGTGATAGTTTGCATAAAAGAGGTATGAAATTAATCCAAGATGTGGTGTACAATCATTTTGGTAGATTTCATTTTTTAGTTCAAGATGCGCCAGATAAAAATTGGTTGCACCAATGGCCAACCTATACGCAAACCCATTACAGAGAACAAGCGATTTTTGATCCATACCATTCGGAAGCCGATGCTAAACGCATGATTGATGGATGGTTTACGACCGAGATGCCAGATATCAATCACGAACATCCAATGGTCGAAAAATATTTAACTCAAAACGCCATTTGGTCGGTAGAAACTTTTGGGGTGGATGCATTTAGAGTAGATACCTATAAGTATTGCAATGTCGATGTAATGAATCGTTTGAACAAAGCATTGCTAGACGAGTATCCTAAAATATTTACATTCGGAGAATGTTGGGTGGATGGAGTCGCTTCACAAGCATATTATGTAGAGAATAATTACAATCTCCCTTTTAAAAGTAATTTAAAAGCCACTTCAGATTTTAGTTTATTATTTGGGGGTATCCTGCCTGCGTTGAATGAAGCAAATGGATGGTCAAATGGTGTGATCAAATTATACAATACTTTGGCGTCTGATTTTTTATATAAACAAGCCAATAATAATGTCACATTTTTAGACAATCATGACATGACAAGGATCCATTCTTCTTTGGGAGAAAGTATTGCTAAAACTAAAATGGCCTATGCTTGGTTGTATACTTGTAGAGGTATTCCTCAATTATATTACGGCTCTGAAGTTTTAATGAAAGGAATTTCTAATCCTGATGGTTGGGTAAGACTTGACTTTCCTGGCGGATGGCAGGGTGATAAAAAGAATGCATTCACAGAGACAGGATTAACGAATGATGAAGCCGACTTTTTACACTATGTACAAGCACTTGGGGCTTATCGTACAAAATCATCTGCACTTAAAACAGGGAATATGATGCAATATATTCCTGAAGATGGCTTGTATGTTTATTTTAGGTATGATGATCAACAAACGATCATGTGTGTAATGAATACAGATAGTAAAGCAAGAAATGTTAACTTGTCAAAATATACTGAAAGAACAAGTGCCTATCAAGGTGGAAAGGATATTATTTCAGGAAATCAGATAGGTGCAGCATTTTCTATTCCTGCAATGAGTATGCAGGTGATAGCATTAACAAAATAACCATGTCAAAATACGAAGCAATACATTTTGTAGATACAGCGCAAGCTGTCTGGAATTATTCGCTCTTTACAGACGAAGACGTCCATGCTTTTCAACATGGAACCCATAGTACTTTATATCAATTATTTGGGAATAAACAGATTGAAGTGTTGGGTGTGCAGGGAACTTATTTTAGTGTATGGGCACCTAATGCAACTGCCGTATTTGTAACAGGCAATTTTAATGATTGGAATAATGAGGCTCATCCTTTAAAAGTGCGTTTAGAAGCCTCTGGCATCTGGGAAGGTTTTATCCCGAATATCGGACAAGGGGAAGTCTATAAATATCATATTCATGGCTATAAGGGCGTTCAATTAGACAAGGGGGATCCATATGCGCATTATTGGGAATTAAGGCCACAAACAGCTTCTATTACTTGGCAGACTGACTATTCATGGAAGGATCAACAATGGATAGAAGACAGAAAGATCAAGAATCGAATAGACCAACCTTATTCGGTATATGAAGTGCATTTAGCTAGTTGGATGCGACCAGATAAAAATAATCCCGACGCTTACAATAGCTACACGCAGTTAATTGATTTATTGGTTCCCTATGTTAAAGACATGGGTTTCACGCATGTGGAATTCATGCCGGTTATGGAACATCCATTTGATGGAAGTTGGGGGTATCAGGGAGCAGGTTTTTTTGCGCCCACTTCTAGGTTTGGCAATCCACAAGCATTTGCAGCTTTAGTAGATGCTTTTCATCAAGCAAGTATTGGCGTGATTTTGGATTGGGTACCATCCCATTTTCCTTATGATAGTCATGGTTTATTTATGTTTGATGGCGCCAATACTTATGAATATGCTGATATGCGAAAAGGCTATCATCCCGACTGGAATTCTTATATTTTTAATTATAAAAGAGGCGAAGTAAAATCCTTCTTAATTAGTAGTGCTAAATTTTGGTGTGATCAATTTCATATTGATGCTTTGAGGGTAGATGCAGTTAGTTCTATGCTAAGATTGGACTATAGTAGAGCCGAAGGCCAATGGGAGCCAAATGAGTTTGGCGGAAATGGGAATTTAGAAGCGATTGAGTTTATCAAAGATTTAAATATTACTTTATACCGAGATTTCCCTGCAATACAAACCATTGCAGAAGAAGCCTCGGATTGGCCGGGTATCAGTCAGCCAGTATTTATGGATGGATTGGGTTTTGGTATGAAATGGATGATGGGATGGATGCACGATACTTTGGATTATTTTAAATTAGATCCAATCATGCGTTCTGGAGCCCAGGATAAATTTAGTTTTTCCATGATGTATTATCATGATGAACATTTTATGTTGCCTTTAAGTCACGATGAAGTAGTGCATGGGAAAAGCCCAATGTTGTATAAAATGCCAGGCGATGCATGGCAAAAATTTGCAAACCTTAGATTATTGTATTCCTATATGTTTTTGCATCCAGGTGCAAAATTAATGTTCATGGGAAATGAATTTGCAGCAACGAAGGAATGGGATTTTCAATCAGAATTACAATGGGACTTATTGCAATATCCAAATCATGGTGGTATGAAATATTGTGTGCAGGAATTAAATGCATTGTATAAAGCACACCCGGCATTGTATGAACTACAATATGAGGAAGGTGGATTTGAATGGGTGGAATTGAATCAACGTCAAGAGGGTATTATTGCTTTTAAACGAAAAGCGAAGGACCCTGACCAAGCTATTTTGGTGGTCTTTAATATGACGCCAGTTCCAAGGCATCAATTTCCGATCCGTGTGAAAGGTAAAACCATTTGGAAGGAAATCTTTAATAGTGATGATCAAGCCTTTTGGGGCTCGGGTAATGTAAAGAATCAAAATATTCAATGCATTTCAGTGGATGGCACAAATCAATTACAGGAAATACAGCTTGAATTACCTCCATTGGCAGCGGTAGTATTGAAATAAGTCACATTTTTTTGCAAGTTTTACACATTGTGGAAAACTGAGCTTATGTTAACAATTAGTTTAAATAAGGGTTGGACCTTTACTTCATAATCAAACCCTATGTTATGAAAACAAGTAACAAAGCTTTAATGTATGATGCAGTATCTGAAATGATTCAATTACATGCATTTGATCATTTATTGGATGCTGAATTGGCTAATTTCAAAAATGTGTTAAATCAATGGGTCGCAGAAGAAAATGGAATTACTTTAAATGAAAAACTATTTGTTTATCTAAATAAAGTAAACTTTTTCGTAGAAAATATATCTCCTGCTGCCATTCAGTTATGGTTCTATGCATTGTCTTATAATAATTTCTCTTTATTAAATGTAGGAAGTGAATTACAAGACAACAATATTGAGTTGACGTATTAAAATGGATGGGTTACAAGTATAAAAAAAGCCACTCAATTTTGAGTGGCTTTTTTTATAGGTATTTTTAAGGGTTAGAATAATCCACCTTTTTTTAAAGTCGTTTTTCCTTCGCCAATTTTGAAACCATTGTTGTAAACTTCTACTAAGTAGTCGCCTTCAATCAATTTAGCAATTTGTTTGATGTCGTAGCTAATTGGTAAAATAGCATTTTGTACATATTGCACTGCTATTTTATTTGAATAGTCTTTAGTACCGTCTTCTCTAGTATTGATTTTACCGCCTTCGCTAAAACTTGTACCATTAGGTGCAGTAATACAAATATATAAATCTTGTGTACCAGAAGGGGTGATTTTATTTTTATCAATTTGGAAAGATAAACGAAGGGTATTCGCTTTTTTTGCAGAGGTAGTTACTTTTTCAGTACCATCCTCTTTGACTAAAACAGCTTGGATACTAAATGCAGATGCATTTAAAGTTGAACCTATATCTTGTAATCTCTCTTTTTCCTTTGTAGTTGAAGTTAAATTCGTATTTAGGTTGGTATTTTCAGTGGCTAATACTTCATTCTTTACTGTCAACACCTTGTTTTCTTCTTGCGCTTTTGCTAAATCAGTGAATAATCCAGCAACTTTACCGTTTAATTCAGCGATCATAGTTTTAGCTTCTACTAATTCTTTATCAGTCGCATTCTTTTTTTGTAAGATGGCACTGATATTAGATTTTAATTGTTGGATATCTTTTGACTTAGACAATAAATCTCCTTGTAATGCTGTGTTTTGCTGTGTCAATGAGTCTGCTTTTGCAGAGACTGCAATAAAATCAGCCTGTAAAACATTTTTAGCGCTATCTAATTTATTTACTTGAGTGGTGTAATTGCTAATGATTTCAGTTTTAGAAGTACTAAAGTAGATCCATGAACCAATAAGGGCAACTGCTAAAGCACCAATTATAATTTTGCCTCCATTACCTGAATTTTCGTTACTCATAATAAAATGTGTTTATTTATTTGCAAAGATATAAAAAAAACGTCATTCCTGTATATCTTTGGGGATGCCTATTTCTAAAATTTTATCCAATTGGAAAAATAACGTCTTCGACGCAGTCTATTGGCTGGAAGGGGAAGAGTCATTTTATATAGATCAGGTAGTTCAGTATGCAGAACACAAATTATTACCTGAGGCGGATCAAGCCTTTAATTTGACTGTTTTTTATGGTAAAGATGCCGATTGGGCTGATGTTGTCAATGCTTGTAAACGTTATCCTGTATTTGCAGAAAAGCAAGTAGTGATTATAAAAGAGGCCCAACATATGAATTCAATTGAGAAATTGGTTTCCTATATTGAAAATCCCTTGTCGTCTACCATCCTAATTGTGGCCCATAAAGACAAAAATGTAGATGGGCGTTCCGCATTGGCGAAATTGCTTAAAACAAAAGCGGTCGTTGTTAGTACCAAGAAGATGTATGACAATAAATTACCTGATTGGGTCAATCAATGGGTAGCAGAAAATGGCTATCAAATTAGCCCTAAAGCGGTACAAATTATTGTGGATCATATTGGCAATGATTTAAGCAGGATCAAAAATGAATTAGAAAAATTAATGGTGAATTTAGGGGATCGAAAAAAAATCACCGAAGACGATATTGAAAAATATATTGGTATTAGCAAAGAATTTAATGCCTTTGAATTTCAGGATGCGATTGCACATAAAAAATTCTCAAGAGCAATTCAAATGATTCAATATTTTGAATCCAATCAAAAAGCTGCGCCCATTCAGTTGATCCTTCCGACACTCTACGGCTTTTTTAGTAAACTATATGCAGTCTATGGTTTAGGAACCAATGATGAAAAAAGAATCATGGCAGAAGTAGGGTTGAATTTCTTTTCTATTAAAACTACGATGGCGGCTACTAGACATTATAATCCTGCAAAAGTGGAACAAATACTTTTATTGATTCATGAATACAATCTTAGGGTATTAGGCATCAATGATGCAAGCAATACGGATGCAGATTTATTAAAAGAATTGGTGGTTAAAATAATGTCTTAATCAAGTTTAGCGTCGTACTTAGCTAAAATTGTAGTAGCAGTTATTTTGTCTTGATGCAATTGGTTTTTCAAAGCGTCTAATCCATCGAATTTAACTTCTCCTCTAATAAATTCATAGACCAATACGGTGATGTACTGTTCGTAAATATCTTGATCAAAATTAAAAATATGCACTTCAATCACTTTCTTTTGTCCATCTACTGTAGGGCGAATTCCAATATTCATCATGCCTTCGACAATTGCATGATTGGTGCAATCCCCCTTTACTTTTACAGCATAGACGCCATTAGCTGGGATCAATTTTTCTTCGTCATTGATATGTAAATTAGCAGTGGGGTACCCAATGGTTCTACCCAATTGATTCCCCCTCACAACAAATCCTTCAAAGAAGTAGGCATAGCCTAGTAAATCATTGGCCTTTTTGATTTCATGTTCTGAAATATAATTTCTGATTAAGGTGGAGCTAATTATTTCATTTTGGACCAGTTGTTCGTTGATTTCTTCAACTTTAAAATTCAATCTTTCCCCCATGGTTTTTAACAATTCAATATCGCCATTTCTGCCTTTTCCAAAATGATGGTCATAGCCCACAATGACAGTATTGGGCTTAAAATATTGGTATAAAAAATCTTCTATATACTCCGCTGCAGATAAATTAGAGAATTTATAATCAAAATTGATGATCACTAGATGGTCTATTCCTGCTGCTTCTAACAATTGAATCCTTTCTTTAATATTGCTCAATTGTTTGATTTCACCAGGTACTGAAGAGATGACCTTTCTAGGATGCGGATGAAAAGTAATGATGATGGTTTCTCCCTCCACTTGCTGGGCCAATAGCTTCATTCTTTGAATGATTTGTTGGTGTCCTTTATGTACGCCATCAAAAGCGCCCATTGTCACAATGGCGTCTTTAAATTGGGGTAGGGAAGTTAAATCGTAGT
>JBILCS010000097.1:0-5388 GCA_044353005.1 Sediminibacterium sp.
AAATAGGGGAAAAAGCAACGAAGATTGTACTTTTGTAGCTGTTAATATTGAAATAGATGAAAAATTTTGAAGTGCCATCAGGCTATAGAAGCCCATTAATCGTCGCGATCAAACAAAAGCGCAAATTGGACGATAAGCTCAAGAAAGATTTCACCCCTACCGAACTTGACTTTGGTAAGGTCAAAATCTATCTAGCAAGGCATTTTGGATTTTGTTATGGTGTAGAAAATGCAATTGATATTGCCTACAGAACGATTGAAGAAAATAAGGGAAAAAGGATTTTTTTGTTAAGTGAAATGATCCACAATCCTCAAGTGAACAATGATTTAACAAGTAAGGGTGTGCAATTTTTACAAGATACCTTAGGTCAAGAATTGATTCCCTTATCTGAGTTGACAAAGGATGATATTGTCATTATTCCAGCATTTGGAACCACACTAGAATTGGAGGAGAAATTAAAAGCAAAGGGGATTGCAATTGAGTCCTATGATACCACTTGTCCCTTTGTAGAAAAAGTGTGGAACCGTAGTGAACAGATTGCACAAAAAGGCTATTCGATTATCATACATGGGAAACCAAAGCATGAAGAAACAAGGGCGACTTTTTCACATACTTCGGCACATACACCTACTTTAATCGTAAACGATATTGAAGAAACAAAAGTGTTGGCAAAAATCATCACTGGCGAATTGCCTTTAGCTTACTTTTATGATTTTTTTATCAATCGTTTCTCCCCCAATTTTGATCCTAAAATTCATTTAGATAAAATTGGCGTAGTCAACCAAACAACGCAATTGGCAACCGATACACAAGCGATTTCGGATTATCTAAAACAAGTCATCTTAACAAAATTTGGTCCTGAAAATCTAGCTGCTCATTTTGCAGATACAAGAGATACACTCTGTTATGCTACCAATGACAATCAATCTGCAGTCATTGGCCTACTTGAGACAAAAGCAGATTTAGCTATTGTGATGGGTGGAAAAAATAGCAGTAATAGTTCGCACTTAGTAGAATTATGTGAGCGAACATTACCTACTTATTTTATAGACGACGTAAGTAAAATTATAGATGCCAATCAAATTGAAAAAACCAATTGGAAAAATAAAGAATCAGAGGTAGTACATCATTACTTGCCAGATGCAAATCCTATTCGTATCTTAATGACAAGTGGTGCAAGCTGTCCAGACACCGTTGTAGAATCTGTTATAAAAAAGATCCTTAGCTTTTATCAATTAGAAGCTGCATTTGAAAAAGTAAAGGATAGCTGGATGGATTAGTTTATCTTCTCCATGGCCCATTGCATTGCTAGCTCAAATTGCTGCGCTTTATCTAAATTTGTATTATCTAACACCATCGCATCCTCCGCTTGTTTTAGAGGACTATGTGTTCTTGTACTATCCATTAAATCTCTTTGTTGCAAATTTGCAGCTACTTCTTCTTTAAGTATTGCAGGATTAGTTTGTAGTAATTCTTGGTACCTACGTTCCAACCTAATAGATGGATCTGCCGTTACAAATAATTTTAGTTCTGCATCAGGAAAAACGACTGTTCCTATATCTCTTCCATCCATTACAATACCTTTATCTATACCCATCGCTTTTTGTTGTGCTACTGCAAATGCCCTAACAGTAGGAATCGTTGCCACTTCACTCACTTTTTGACTTACTTGCATTGCACGAATTTCTTGCTCTACATTTTCACCATTCAAATACATATCACTTTTTTGACTTGCACTATTGTATTTAAATCTTAATTCAATTGCTTGCAATGCTTCCTGAGCAGCGATGTCATTGAATGGTATACTATTTCTTAAAAAATACAATGCAATAGCTCGATACATGGCACCAGTATCTACAAAAACATATTCCAATGCCTTTGCCATTGCTTTAGCAAGGGTGCTTTTTCCACAAGATGAAAAGCCGTCTATTGCGATGATGATTTTCTTTCCCATTATGGTGCCACTGTGATGGTTGCTGTTTGAGGTAAATTTGCATTTCTAATTGCAATCTGTCTAACTGCGTTGCCTACAAAAGTTCTGAACGCTTCTTTTGATACAGCATCTGCTCCAACCATTGCTGGAACCCCCTCGTCTCCTCCCTCTCTTATGCTTTGCACTAAAGGAATTTGTCCCAAAAAGGATAAGTCATATTCAGAAGCTAATTTAAGTCCCCCTTCTTTTCCAAATAAATAATATTTATTGTCAGGTAATTCTGCAGGTGTGAAATAGGCCATATTTTCTACCAAACCTATAATTGGCACATTGACATTCGCTTGCCCAAACATCGCAATGGCTTTCTTTGCATCTGCTAAAGCAACTTGTTGCGGCGTGGTCACAATCACTACACCCGTTACAGGCACTGTTTGCATAATGGTCAAATGAATATCGCCTGTGCCAGGTGGCATATCAATCACAAGGTAATCTAACTCCCCCCAGTCTACGTCAGTAATAAATTGACGAATGGCACTACTTGCCATTGGCCCTCTCCAAACCACTGCATCTTTTTCATCTACCAATAATCCAATACTCATTATTTTAATACCATATTGATCTAAAGGTATAATCACCCCTTTACCTGCTTCCTCTTTCATCATTGGACGTTGACCCCTCACACCAAACATGATAGGCACACTTGGTCCATAAATATCTGCATCCATCAGACCCACTTTAGCCCCGCCTTCTGCCAAAGCCAATGCAAGGTTCGCAGAGACAGTGCTTTTACCCACACCGCCCTTTCCACTCACGACTGCGATGATATTTTTTACTTTAGATAAAACCGACTTTTCGTCTTTTCTTAAGGAAGTCGTGTTGGATGTGAAATTCACCTGCACCTGCGCTTTTGGATTCACCAATAATTTAATGGCATTTTCACAAGCGTTCTTCATTAAATCTTTCATTGGACATGCTGGTGTCGTCAATACAATTGTGAAGCTAACCGCATCGCCATCGATTTTTACATCCTGTATCATATTCAAAGTCACTAAGTCTTTCCCTAGGTCCGGCTCTTGCACATTACTCAATGCTTTTAGTATTTCCTCCGTTGTCATTATGAAAGTTTTTGTTAAAATAATTAATCCCGGCAAAGTTAACGTTCATAGCGCTTATTTTGCCCTTTTAAAAGGCTTAAAATAGCCTATATATCAAAAAATAATCCCATTTCGAAACAAAAAAAGTACGCCATTTCTGAACATTGAGGCTTAAATTTGCAGCTACATGAAAAAGAATCTAGTCCTGTCTTTATTGATCTTATTAGCACTACTGCCATCGCAGATAAATGCACAGACAGTGGATCTTTATAGAGACTCTGTTGTTCAACTATATGGGGTTGTCATGACAGCAGATAGTTTAAAAGCAGTTCCTTTAGCGAGTATTGTTGTGAATAAAAAGGGAAGAGGGACCATCACCAATAACGATGGTGTTTTTTCTATCGCAGTGAATAAAGGAGAAACCATCACTTTTAGTTGCGTTGGTTTTAAAAATAGAACCATCACCATTCCACAAAATTTAGTAGGTAACCAATACAGTGTTATTCAATTAATGGTTAATGATACCAATTTCTTACCAGCAACTATTTTAAAACCAAGACCCACACGTGCACAATTTGAAAGAGACTTTGTCAACTCTAAAGTAGACGATGATCTTTTTGAAACAGCAAGAAAAAATACAAGCCCCGCACAAAAAAGAATTATTTTATCTAGCCTACCAAGAGATGGTAAGGAAGCAGTGGGTGCAGCATTACAAAACCAAGCTTCAAGGTATTATTATTCAGGACAATTACCTCCTATGAATATTCTAAACCCAAGTGCTTGGAGGAGTTTTATTAATTCTTGGAAACGCGGAGATTATAAATCAAAAAGTAAATAGATGAAAAAAATTGCAGTCATTGGCGCAGGCACAATGGGAAATGGAATTGCGCATGTATTTGCACAAAATGGATTTGAAATCAATTTAATTGATACACAGTCTGCTGCATTAGATAAGGCAATGCAAACAATTGCAAAAAATTTAGACCGTCAAATAGTAAAATCAATCATCAACGAAGAAGCTAAACAAGCAACACTAACTAAAATAATTTGTTTTACCAGTCTTCAAGAAGGTGTACAAGATCGCGACTTAGTCATTGAAGCGGCTACAGAAAATATCAAGATTAAACTCGCTATTTTTTCAGAGATGGACCAATACACCCATCCTACTTGTATTTTAGCAACCAATACCTCTTCTATATCTATCACGCAATTAGCCGAAGCAACTAAAAAGCCATCCAATGTGATTGGCATGCATTTTATGAATCCTGTCCCAGTGATGAAACTAGTAGAAATCATCAATGGTAAAGCAACTAGTTCGGAAGTGACGGATGCTATTGTATCCTTAACCACCACGATTGGAAAAATACCTTGTGTTGTAAAAGATGCGCCTGGATTCATTGCCAACAGAATTTTAATGCCCATGATCAATGAAGCTATATTGGCTTTCGAAGAAGGGATCAGTGATGCAGCAACGATCGATCAGATTATGAAATTAGGGATGGCACATCCAATGGGACCTTTACAATTAGCGGACTATATTGGCCTAGATGTTTGCAAGAATATTTTAGAAATCATGGAGGCCGGTTTTCAAAATAATAAATACAAACCTGCCGCATTGTTAACTAAGATGGTGGAAGCAGGGAAATTAGGTATCAAAACTGGAGATGGCTTTTACACCTACCAGAAATAAACTAGTCCAACTTTAAAGTCGTCTTAAAGCTTACTTCTCTTAAAGCGCCTAGCTTTTCAAGCACTTCGTCTAATCTGTTTTTGGGTATCCCTATTTGTAGTTGGATAAATAACTGTGCAGTTTGCTCCACTACAGAACAATTGTACTGTTTCACCAACATCATTACTTCGTTCATTTGATGGTAATCAAAATTAAGTTCGTAAGCAATTTCAATCGGCTTTTTAATAATCGGCGAAAGCTGCAAAGCCAAGGCTGTTGCTGTTTTATACGCATTAATCAAGCCTGGCATACCTAATAAAGTACCTCCAAAATAACGTACTACCACAACTAATACATTGGTCAGGCCTTTGCTATCAATTTGCCCCAGTATGGGCCTGCCTGCAGATCCAGCAGGCTCGCCATCGTCACTCACCCTGAACGTGGAACCATCCACACAAAGTCGATATGCCAGGCAATGATGCACTGCTTTACCATGTTCTTTTTTAAGTTGCGCTAAAATCTTTTTACAGGAATCAATGTCTTTCGCTGGATAGGCAAAAGCAAAAAATTTACTGCCCCTATCTTTAAATTCTGCCATGGAAGGCTGTTCGATCGTATAATAATAAAATGGATCCATTTAAAAATAATAGGGCTAATTGATACAAAGCTAGTTTATAATGATGAATCATTTG
>JBILCS010000098.1:0-5345 GCA_044353005.1 Sediminibacterium sp.
TTCGTATTTCTCTACCTTGAACGCACGATTTTCTTTTTTTAATTTAACCGAGATGTCCACGTTCACATCTTGAAAATCTTTTTCGTCTTTGTAATTCTTAACGAATCTTCCTGCAAATTCTCCTACACCATCAATGAACTTTCCTGCTCTATCCACCAAAGTAATGATGCCTAAATTATTTTTTTGACCCACTTTATAGTCATCTGCACCAAAGGCTGGTGAAGTATGCACAATTCCTGTTCCATCTTCTGTCGTGACAAAATCGCCTATTATAATTTTGAACGGATCGCCTTCTATATTGGCAGGATTGTTAGCTTCAAATGGCATTAACTGCTCATAGCGTAATCCGTTTAATTGACTTCCTTTAAATGTGGCCAGTTCCTTCCAAGGAATAAATTTATCTCCTTCTGAAAAACTAGTCAAGCTCAATCCTTCTTCTTTGAAATACTTTGATACCAGGGCTTTTGCCAGAACTACATTGACAGGCATTGCAGTGTATGGATTGTAAGTTGCTATCAATACATATTCAATATTTGGTCCAACTGTCAAACCTAAATTAGATGGCAAAGTCCAAGGTGTTGTGGTCCAAGCCATATAAAATACTTCCTTAGAAAGCGGATTGGCTGCAGCTGCATCAAAAATAAATTGACTTTCTTTTGTTGCAATTGCTTTAAACATCGCAACTACTGAAGTGTCTTTAACATCCTTATACGTACCTGGTTGATTCAATTCATGCGAGCTCAATCCCGTTCCAGCTGCAGGAGAATAAGGTTGAATGCTAACACTCTGATACAAGTAGCCTTTTTTATACAAGGTGCTTAGGATCCACCACAATGTTTCAATATAATTATTTTCAAATGTGATGTATGGATTGTTTAAGTCCACCCAATACCCCATTTTATTGGTGATATCGTCCCACTCTTTTTTATAACGCAATACCGCTTCTCTACATTTTTGATTGTAGGCTTCTACAGTAATTGTTTTTCCAATATCTTCCTTCGTAATGCCTAATTCTTTTTCTACACCTAATTCAACAGGTAAGCCGTGGGTATCCCATCCACCTTTTCGTTTTACTTGAAAGCCTTGCATGGTTTTATAACGACAAACCATATCCTTTAAAGTTCTTGAAATTACATGGTGAATGCCAGGCATACCATTGGCGCTTGGAGGGCCTTCATAAAACACGAATGGTGTTTTACCTTCTCTTAATTGAACAGATTGTTCAAATGCTTGTTCTTTTTTCCAAGCTGCTAAAATTTCTGCCTCGATGGTAGGCAGATGTAAGCCATTAAATTCTGGATATTGATTACTCATAAAACGCTTGTCCTATCTGATTTTTAGGCCTTGAAGGTACGAATAAGCGCGGAAAAAAGGAAACGAAATTATGCGGCTTCCTCTGAAGGGAAAAACTTGCTTTGAAACACAAACAATGCGATGACACCAGTACTAATGGACATATCGGCAAAATTGAATACAGGACGGAAGAATTCAAAGGACTCACCACCCCAAATAGGCATCCAGCTTGGGAAAGTTGCATCTGTGATGATTGGGAAATAAAACATATCCACCACTTTGCCATGTAAAAAACTCGCGTATCCGCCCCCTTCTGGTAAAAACTGCGCTACCATGGCTGTATAGGGAATACTCGCATCAAACAACAGTCCATAAAACATACTATCAATTAGATTGCCCAATGCCCCAGCATAAATTAAAGCAGCACAAATAATAAACCCTGTATGGTATTGTTTTTGAATAAACCCTTTGATTAAAAAAGTGCCCCAAATCACTGCAGCCAATCTAAATAAAGTCAGTGCAATTTTACCAAAACCACCTCCAAATTTAAGACCCCATGCCATCCCCTCGTTTTCTACAAAGTGCAATCTGAACCAAGATCCAATCACTTGATGTTCTTCTCCTAAAAAGAAGTTCAACTTGATATAAAATTTCAACAACTGATCTATTACTATAATTGCAATAATCAATGCTGCTACTTTTTTCCCGTTCATTTTGAATTGCATAAATTAAATGGTATTGTCCTCAAAATTCTTTGGAAGATTTTTTTGACGAGTTGAAAAGATGGAATACAAGATTGAACCTGTGATTGAAAATACAATCACTAATAATGATAAAAGTACTTGGGTATTTTTACTCATGACCATACTGATATAATGCTCCCCAAGCATTTTAATACCAATGAATATTAAAACAATCGCAATGCCTTGTTGTAGATGTTCAAACTGATTCACAGCGCCTCTTAATAAAAAGAACAATGAGCGCAAACCAAGAATTGCAAAAATATTAGAAGTATAGATCACTAAACTATTCATTGAAATACCCATTACTGCTGGGATAGAATCTAAAGCAAACACTAAATCAATTGCGGCCAATAAAACCACTACCACAAAAAGGCTTGTGTACATTGGTTTCCCGCCAATACGCATCATGAATTTGCCTTCTCCATCTTCGTTGGTGATAGGTAAAAACTTTTTTAAGAAAAGGTAAATTTTAGATTTGTGCGGATCAAAGGCTTCGTCTTCTCCAGCAGAAAACATCTTAACCCCTGTATACAATAAAAACAAGCCAAATAAATACAAAATCCAAGCGAACTTCGCAACCAATGCAACGCCTACTGTAATAAAAACAACCCTAAATACAATGGCAAGCAAAATACCAATTAGTAATACCCTGGAGAGAAACTGCTCCTTCACTTTAAAAGCGTCAAAAATTAAAATGAATACAAAAATATTATCAATACTTAAACTCCACTCCATTAAGTAGCCGCTTAAATATTCAAATGCTAATTTCTGCCCTTCTTCCACCCACATAAAGACAAAGAATCCTAATGCCAACATCACCCAAATAAATGTTTGCTGAAGCGCTTGTTTAATAGTGATAGACGTATTTTTTTTACTTAGAAAACCTAGGTCTAAAATTAAGGCAGTTATTACCACTACGCCAAAAACAGCGTATACAATTTGATCTGTTGTCATGCTGCAAAGATAAGCTATGATTTAGATACAGCAAATCGAGATTGGCGGAAATAAAACGCCCCCCAATATCCAAATCCAAGCAAAAACAATGGACCTAGTAATAATACAAGTTGAATCCAAAGTCTATTTTCTGCCACTTTCCCCGGATCTAATCTTCTTAACACTAGATTCTTTTTTCGAGCTTCCAACAAGCTAACTGGTTCGTTTAAATACGCAATCGCATTTTGAAAAAAAACAGGGTTCGCAAATTGAACGCCCTCATAAGGAATCATTCCCATTGGAAGTGGCCCTTTTTGCGCATCTACAAAATTGGTGATTAAATCTGCATCAGATAATACAATTTGCTTCGCAGGCTTATTCCCATTAGTAATAAAAGCCTTTCCAGTCGCTAATTGAACGGAGTCCATTAAAGATGTCGATAATCTACCTGTAAATGCAGATTTAAACTGTCCTTCCAATAAGACTGCCACTGGAATAGATTTTTTTATAAAGCTGGCTAATTCGCCCTCTTGTTGACCACTATTTAATTGAATCATCGTTGGGCTGCTAATGATTCTGCTAGTTGTATCTGTCGTTAATAAAATGGTCTTTGTAATTCCTAATACACGCACAGTGTCCAAGCTTGCAGGAAAAGCAGTTAGTACCCTATCCATATTTTGCACCATTGGATGTTCCGATCCAGCTTGCGCAAAAGGATAATATGGCCATGGAACTCTTTGAATTGTTGGCGCCCCTGATGCATCTACCCCCACCACCATTGGCAACTTGGCGCAATTTAAATCCTGCACTAAATTAGGATTCACCCTTACACCATATTTAAACAATTGTGCTTCTAATCCAAGTCCGCGATCATATGCAAGGTAGGCGCCAGCCGTATTGCGTAAACTATCATACTCTGCATACAAAGGATCCAATGCCCAAATCACATTACCACCAGTTAAAATAAATTGGTCAATTTTTAATTGGTCTAATTCGGTAAAGCGCATCGTTGGTTTTACAATCAACAAAGTGTTGATTTTAGATGCATCCGGAAATCCTTTCTTTAAATCAAAGACCCCAAGATTGTATTGATTTTTAATAGACTGCCCTAAATCATTCACTGTGTAATCCAATGGCTCCCCATTGCCCACCAAGTACGCAATGCTTGGCTTTTCACTCCTATTCATTAAATAAATAGCCTGTACTATTTTATATTCCAAAAGTGCTTCGGCTGCATTAAAGCTAGCTTCAATATCTATTTCTGGTAGTTCCTTTACAATATTATAGGGCTTAAAGAACTGCTTACTGCTTCTTAAATCAATAGCAATTGGCTTTTGTCCCTCCACTTCGATCAAGAGTCCCGGCACTAAAAGCTGATCTAATTTTTTATCGGTGATGGTTCCTGTATTTTGAAAACGATCAATTGGCAAACCTTGCTTTTGTAAACTATCATAAAAAATCATCAACGCACTGTCTTTAAATAGTTCCCCTGGCACAGTTTGATCCCAGCTAATCCATGAAGGATTAATTTGTTGGAGTTGGTCCAGCAATTGAATGGTCGAAAGCTCTAATTTTTTATAATGCGCTGGTAATTCACCGCCAAGATAAAAATGTATTTTGACTGGCTGCTTGATGTCTTGAATCAATAAGGTTGATTGACTACTCATGGTATAGCGCTGGTCTTTTGTAAGATCTATTTGCAATGGATACAAATGACTTAGCACATTCAATAAAAGCATGACCAATAAAACCCAGCTATACTTGAATTTGCCAGATAACTGTTCAATTGCACCAAGACCAAATAAAAGAATAATGATTTTAAAATGCAGGATATCCGCTAACCCAATCGCTCCTTTATTTAAATTTTGATAATGTGCAGAAAGCCCTATTTGACGAATATAAAAATCATATCCATTTTGAAAAAATTGCAAATCAGCAATCCAATCAAAGCCCTTATATAAAAAAATACTAATTAAGATAGACCCTAATAAGGCCATCATGGTATGCTTTGTCACACTGCTCATATAAACACCCACTGCAACATAGACAGCAGCAAGGGCAATCAATCCAATATAAGCACCAATGGTTGCACCCCAATCTATGCCACCTACTGCACTTAAATAATTAAGTACAATCGCATAAAAAAATGTGGGAAGGATTGCTAGGATCGTGATTGAAACAACACCTAAATATTTACCGATCAAAATGGCCCTAGACGAAATAGGAAGACTCTTTAATATTTCATAAGTGCCTTGCATGTACTCTTCGGAGAAACTCCTCATGGTAATTGCAGGGATCAGTAAGATCAAAATCCAAGGCGCAAAATCAAAATACACTTGCAAGCTTGTATAGCCAAAATCTAACACATTAAAATTA